>JAOPXF010000236.1 GCA_025965295.1 Nocardioides sp. | reverse complement strand
CCCGCCGCCGCTGACCCACCGGCCCCACCGGCCCCACCGGCCCCGCACGTCACTCTTTACCGACGTGGCCCGGATCACACAGTCGCGAGCAACTGTTCCCAACACCGTAACTCGGCGTTACCCTCGTGGGGGCTTCGGGGGAAGCCGACCGGGAGGGTCGCATCAACATGTCGTGGGACGGGTTCGACTGTGTGCGGGGCCTCGATGCCCTGCGAGCCGCGGTCGCCCAGCTGCTGCTGAGCGAGCAGGTCGCCCCCGCGGGTGGCCCGTCCGTCGTGTTCACCGAGACCATCCGCGACGGCCAGCTCTCCTCGCCTCCGGAGCTCCCGAGCGGCGGACCGGACGGCTTCGGCGACGCCGAGCTGGCGACGTCCTCCGAGGAGTCCGAGGCCGACCGCAGCCGTCTGATCGCGCTCGTCGAGCTGGCCCGCAAGGGCGACGCCGAGGCGTTCGGCCTGCTCTACGACCACTACCAGGGGTCGGTCTACCGGTTCCTCTTCTACCGCACCCGCTCGACGACGCTGGCCGAGGACCTCACCTCGGAGACCTTCTTCCGGGCGCTGCGGAGCATGACCAACTTTCGGTGGCAGGGCAAGGACTTCGGCGCCTGGCTGATGACCATTGCCCGCAACCTCGCGACCGACCACTTCAAGGCCGGCCGCACCCGCCTCGAGATGACGACCGAGGACATGGGGCTGCACGACGACGAGACCGAGGGTCCCGAGTCCGCGGTGCTCGCCGGCCTCACCAACGACATCCTGCTGCGCGCGCTCAAGGGCCTCCCCGACGAGCAGCGCGACTGCCTGATCATGCGCTTTCTCCAGGGCATGAGCATCGCCGAGACCGCCGCCGTACTCGGCCGCAGCGACGGCGCGGTCAAGCAGCTCCAGCTGCGCGGCGTGCGCAACCTTGCGAAGCTGATGCCCGAGGGGCTCCGGGACGGATGAGCAAGCCGATTTCACGTCCGGCGGACGCCGTAACTTCCCTCGCTCGCGCGTCGTTGAGGAGGGTGTCGCCGCTCCTCCACGGTGACGCGTACGACGTGATGACAGGACGTAAGCGATGACCCCGGTGTTCGCGGCGCGACGACGCGCCGATGAGTTCGCAGCACTGGTCGAGGGCACCTCGACCGGCGGACCGGACGTGCGCTTCGCCGACCTCCTCGAGCTGGTCGGCGCGCTGCGCGAGGCACCCGCCGTCGGTCCCCGGCCCGAGTTCGTCACCGACCTGCGCGAGCGCCTCCTGCTCGCCGCCGAGGCCGACCTGGTGCCCAGCCGCGCCGCGACCGAGACCGCCCGCCTGACGCTGCCCCCGCGGCACTCCAAGCGTGACCGCCGCATTGCCGCCGCCGTCGGTGGCATCGCGCTGGTCGGCGCGACCACGTCGATGGCCATGGCGGCCCAGAGCGCTCTCCCCGGGGACGTGCTCTACCCGATCAAGCGGGTCATCGAGAACGCCCAGACCGGCGTGGCCGTCGGCGAGGGCCAGAAGGGCGAGACCCTGCTCGCCAACGCGGCCGGTCGCCTCGACGAGGTCAGCGAGCTCAGCCGCAGTCGAGGTGCCGGCGACTCCCTCGCGATCGCCGACACCCTCAACGACTTCACCGAGCAGGCCACCGAGGCTTCCGACCTGCTGCTCTCCGACTTCGCGCAGAGCGGCCACGAGAGCTCGATCGCGGACCTGCGCGACTTCACCGCCTCGAGCCTCGACCAGCTCACCAGCCTCGCACCCGCGGTTCCGTCCGAGGCCCGTGACGAACTCCTCCACGCCGCCCACGTGCTCCTCCAGATCGACGCCGCCGCCGAGCAGGCCTGCCCGGCCTGCGGCGGCGCCGGCATTGCCGAGATCCCGCCCGCCTTCGCCCCGGTCGCGTCCTCGGTGCCGGGCACGGTGGGGAGCTCGACGCCCGCCCAGCCCACCGGCAAGCACCACCAGGGTCCGAAGGGTCAGTCGACCGACCCGCAGGTTCCGCAGGTCAACAGCGGGGCCTTGCCGCCGGGCAGCGTCCTCACGGCGCCCGACAGCGGCGGCTCGACCACGGGCGGCGACGACCCCGCCCCCAGCGACCCGATCGGGACGCTCACCGACGGGCTCACCGGCGGCGGCAGCTCCCAGCCCACGTCCAACCCCTCCCTGCCCGACCTGGGCGGGGTCATCGACGACGCGGGTGACGCGGTCGACGACGTCACCGACCCGCTGGCGCCCTGACCGGAGACTCCTCGCCGCGTTCGGTGGTCGAGTACCACCAGCGGATCCGCTGACGCGGCTCCGCTAACCGAAGACGGACGTGCGCTGCATCAGCAGTGAGTAGAGCGACTGCTGGATCGTCTCGCGGACCTGGTCGGTCACGTTGAACACCAGCATCGGGTCGTCGGCCGCGCCGGCCTCGTACTCGTCGGTGCGGATCGGCTCCCCGAACTCCAGCAGCCACTTCGAGGGCAGCGGGACCAGCCCGAGCGGCCCGAGCAGCGGGAACAACGGCGTGATCGGGATGTAGGGGATCCCGAGCAGCCGGGCGAGCGCCGGCACGTTGCCCACGAGCGGGTAGATCTCCTCGGCGCCCACGACCGACAGGGGGATGATCGGCACGCCGGTGCGCAGCGCGGCCGCCACGAACCCGCCGCGACCGAAGCGCTGCAGCTTGTAGCGCTCGGCGTACGGCTTGCCGATGCCCTTGAACCCCTCGGGCCAGACCCCCACGAGCTCGCCACCACTGAGCATCCGTTCGGCGTCCTCGTTGCACGCGAGCGTCGCACCGCCCTTGCGGGCGAGGGTGCTGACGATCGGCAGCGAGAAGACCAGGTCGGCACCGAGGGGGCGCAGGAATCGCCCGGTGTGGTCGTGGATCGACACCATCGTCATCAGCCCGTCGACCGGGATGGTGCCCGAGTGGTTGGAGACGACGAGCGCCCCGCCCTCGGTGGGAATGTTCTCGGCGCCGCGGACCTCGATGCGGAACCACTTCTCGGCGATCGGGCGCAGCGCGGCCATGAAGAAGCGCTGGGTGATCTCCTGGTCGAAGCCGTACTCGTCGACGACGTAGTCGCCGGTGACCCGGCGGCGGAGGAAGGCGAGGAAACGGGCGAGCTGGAGCTCGGCCTGGTCGCCGAAGATCTCCAGGGAGGCGTGCTGGAACGCCGCCAGCCAGTCGCCCGCGGGGATGCCGGCCATGGGGCCGCGGTCCCGGGTCGTGGCGGCCGGCCGGGCGGCCACCGGGTGCTCGACGGCCGGCGGCCCGGGTGCCGAAGCCGGCGCAGCGACCGGCGCCTTCTTGACCGTCGGCTTGCGGCCGGCGGGCGTGGGGCGCGAGGTCGGCCTGACGGCGGGCTTGGCGGGCGGCTTGCGGGTGGGCGCGAGGTCGCGCGCCGCGGTGGAGGGCTGCTTGCCCGTCCCGCGCCCAGGGCGGCCGCGGGTGCCGATCGGGATGATCTCGGCGTCACCCATGCTCTGCTCCTGCCGGCTGCTCCGCGGGGGGCGGTGGCGGGAGGGCGCGCGCCAGCCCGGCCAGGACCTTCTCGGAGTGGCCGCCGGTGGGAGGCAGCAGGGAACCGAAGTCGGCGAACGCCTCGGCCGAGGAGAACTTCGGGTGGAAGTCGAGGATCTCGCGCATCCGGGTCGTGTCGACCCCGCGGCCGTAGGTGAGGAAGCCGATCTGCTCCGGAGAGAAGTCGGCGACCCGGGCCGAGCGCAGGGCCGAGCCCAGGGTGCCCACCGCGAAGGCGGGCATCGGCACCGAGGGGCGCTGGAGGCGGCGGATCGCCTGGGACAGCATCAGGATCCCGTCACCGGCGACGTTGAACGTGCCGGGGATGTCGGAGACGACCGCGTGCTGCAGCACGTCCATGAGGTCCTGCTCGTGCAGGAACTGCAGCCGCGGGTCGTGGCCGAGGACGATCGGGATCACCGGGAGCCGGAAGTACGACGTGATCGGGCTCGTGACGTGCGGCCCGATCACGTTGGCGGCGCGGATCGTGGTGACGCGGACGTCGGGCCGGCGCCGGGCGAGGCCCCGGACGTAACCCTCGATCTCGGCGACGTCCTTGGCGTAGCCCGCCCGCGGGGCGCGGCGGGGCTCCATGTCCTCGGTGAACATCGCGGGGTCGCGGCTGCTGGCGCCGTACACCGTCGTCGTCGACTTCACCACCAGGTGCTGGAGGCTGGGAGCCTTCTGGCACGCGGCGAGGAGCTGCATCGTCCCGATGACGTTGAGCTCTTTCATCGTGTTGCGGCCGCCGGCCGTACCCGGGGTCGCGATCACGCTCATGTGGACGACGGTGTCGACGTCCTCCTTGGCGATGATCTTCGCGATCACGGGGTTGCGGATGTCCGCGCGCACGAACGAGACGTCGCCGATGTCACCGCGGGGCGGGGTCACGTCGACGCCGATGACCTTGCCCACGGCAGGGTCGGCGACCAGGGCACGCGCGAAGCGCCGGCCGAGGTCTCTCGAGACCCCGGTGACCAGCACCACCCTGCCCGTGCCCATGACCGGCCCGGGCTTACTTGCCGAGCTTGCGGCGCTGGACGCGCGTCTTCTTCAGCAGCTTGCGGTGCTTCTTCTTGGCCATGCGCTTGCGCCGCTTCTTGATGACAGAACCCACGGGAAACCTTTCACAATGCTGTTCGGTCGCTCCGAGGAGACGCCCGGAGGACCCGCACAGCCTATCGGGCGTTGTGCGGGCAGCAGAATCCGAGTGGACGAATGTCCACGATGTGTGTCGGGTTTGGCGTGGGAACCGGCTCAGCCGGCGCTGTAGAAGCTCTTGCGGAGGTATTCGTCGACGTCCTCCTCGAGGACGCGGAACGAGCGCCCCACGCGAACGGCAGGCAGCTCGCCGTTGTGGACCAGGCGGTAGACGGTCATCTTGGAGACGCGCATCATCGCGGCCACCTCGGCAACGGTCAGGAACTTCGATTCGGAGATGTCCCCGGAGTTGGTAGCCATCGTGCACCGACTTTCTTTGCAACGCGCCACCGGCTTCCCCACCGGTGATTGCACGCGTCGCGCTTGGTGAGAATAGAGCCTGATGTGACTCATGGGGAAGAGGTTGTCTAGTGAAACTTGAGAGACTTTCGGCGTGTCTGCTTGATTTGTGTCCCGGACGTGCTCCACGGCGCGCTCACGGGAGCGGATCCAGGCCGTGCAGCGGGAAGATCTCCATCCGCGTCGCGTGGATCGCCCGGTCCAGCCAGGTCTCCGGGTCGTAGCCCTCGGACCAGTCGCGGTACGCCGGCGTACGGCCGTCGGTGAGCCGGTGCGGCGCCGTGCGGCCAAGCACCTCCCGGACGTACTCACGCCAGGCGTCGGGCGTCTCCGTCTGCGGGTCGAGCGGGTGCCCGCCGAGGATCGCCAGGAGGTGGCTCCACGCCCGCGGCACCACCTCGACAAGGGCGTAGCCGCCGCCGCCGGTGGCCACCCAGCGGCCCCCGGCCACCTCGTGGGCGAGGTCGTGCAGGGCGAGGTACGTCGCCCGCTGGCCGTCGACCGTCAGCATCATGTGGGCGAGAGGGTCCTCGATGTGGGAGTCGCAGCCGTGCTGGGTCACCAGGACGTCGGGCGCGAACTCGCGCAGCAGCGGCGGCACGACGGCGTGGAAGGCGCGCAGCCAGCCCCCGTCGCCGGTGCCGGGCGGGAGCGCGACGTTGACCGCGCTCCCGGGGGCGCCGGGGCCACCGGAGTCCTGGGGGAAGCCGGTGCCCGGGAAGAGCATCTGTCCCGTCTCGTGCAGGCTGATCGTGAGCACCCGCGGGTCGTCGTAGAAGATCTTCTCGACGCCGTCGCCGTGGTGGACGTCGACGTCGACGTAGGCCACCCGCTCGGCGCCGTGGTCGAGCAGGTACTGGATGCCGACCGCGACGTCGTTGTAGATGCAGAAGCCGCTGGCCCGATCGCGCATCGCGTGGTGCAGGCCGCCGGCGATGCTGGCCGAGTGCAGGCTCTCGCCGCTCGAGACCTGGCGGCACGCCTCGACGGTGGCACCGACGATGTGGGCCGCGGCGTGGTGCATGCCCTCGAAGACGGGGTCGTCCTCGCTGCCGAGCCCGTGCTCCTCGTCGGTCGCGCCGGGGACCGTGCCGCAGCGGACGACCGCCGCGATGAGCTCGCGGTCGTGGACGGTGGCGATCAGGTCGTCGTCGGCCATCGGGGCGTCGACGAGCCGCACCCGGTCCAGCACCCCCAGCTCGCGGGCGAGCCGCATCGTGAGGTCGACGCGGATGGGCGACATCGGGTGCCCGGGGCCGAAGTTGTACTCCGTGAGGCTGTTGTCGAAGACGACCGTCGCGGGGCCTGGGCAGTCGGGCATGTGACGCACGCTACCCGCCGGGGTCGGCCGCCGGATCCGGCGTGCCACCCGCTGGGCTGTGGCATGCTGGAGCCGTGCCGAACCTCCTCCCGACCACCTGGTGGGCCGCCTGACCGGCGACCCGAGATCGACGCACGACCTCACACGGCCGCCCTCGGGCGGCCGTTCTGCATTTCCGGGGACCGGTCGGCCGTGGGCCCACACCCACAGGAGCACCCGTCATGACCACCGCGACGCACCCGACCACCCGCCGGCTCTCGCTGCTCAAGCCGACCGGCCACCTGACGCTCGGCAACCTGCTCGGCGCCCTGAGACCGATGGTCGCCGGCCAGGCCCGGGCCGACTGCTTCTTCGGCATCGCCGACCTGCACGCCCTCACCGTCCCCCACGACCCGGCGTCGGTCCGGGCGTTGACCCGGGAGCTGGCGACGCTGCTGCTCGCGGCCGGCCTGGACGCCTCGACGCTGTTCGTGCAGAGCCGCGTCCCCGCGCACGCGCAACTGGCGTACCTGCTCGAGTGCACGGCGTACACCGGCGAGCTGAGCCGGATGATCCAGTTCAAGGAGAAGGGTGCCGGGGTCGCGTCGACGCGGGTCTCGCTCTACACCTATCCGACGCTGATGGCGGCCGACATCCTGCTCTACCGGCCGCAGCAGGTGCCGGTCGGCGACGACCAGCGCCAGCACGTCGAGCTGACCCGCGACCTGGCGCTGCGCTTCAACAACGCCTACGGGCCGGTGTTCACGGTCCCCGAGATCACCACGCCTGCGGCCGGTGCTCGGGTGATGGACCTGCTCGAGCCGCGGACCAAGATGGGCAAGTCGGGGGCCGACGGGGCCGGGGTGATCCGCCTGCTCGACCCGCCGGACGTCGTACGACGCAAGGTGGCGCGCGCGGTGACCGACTCGGAGACGGGTGCGGACGCCGTGCGCGCCGACCGGGAGACCAAGCCGGGGGTCACCAACCTGCTCGACATCCTCGCCGCGTGCGGCGGCTCGGCCGAGGGCACCGCGACGTACGGCGCCCTGAAGAGGGCCGTGACCGAAGCTGTTGTGGCGGAGCTCGAGCCGATTCAGGAGAGGTACGCCGAGCTGGCGGCCGACCCGGCGCACGTGAGCCGGGTCTACGCCGACGGTGCCGCCCGCTGCCGCAACGTGACCGCGCCCGTGCTCGCCGCCGCCGAGGCCGCGATCGGGCTGGGGTAGCGGGCCGGTTGTTTCATCAAGGGATGTAGGTCAACCTGCGCTTCCCCGTGCCAATTGGACATGGGACGTGCAGGTTCGGCTGCATCCCTTGATGAAACTGCGACCGCCGGTTCAGTCCAGCAGCGCCGCGCGGACCAGGTGGGCGGTCTCGAGGGGGCGCTCCAGCGAGGGCAGGTGGCCGGCCCAGGGCAGCTCGACCAGCTCCGCCTGCGGCAGTCGCCGGACCAGCTCTCGCGCGGTCTCGACGAAGAACGGCAGGTCCTGGGACCCGACCACCACGGTCACCGGCAGCGTGAGCTGGTCGAGGTCGACGGACAGTTCGGCGTTCTCGACGTCCCCGGCGGCGACCTGGAGCTCGAGGACGCCCCGCTGCATCCGGGCCAGCAGCTCCCGGGCGTCGTCGGTGGCGTCGGGGCCGAGGAACGTGGCGACGTTCAGCTCGGTGGCGGCATCGAGATCGCCGGCGTCGAGGAGCGACGCCTCCTGCCCCCAGAACTCGCGCAGCCCCTCGTCGGGCTCGACCACCTCTGCCAGCGGGTCGAGCAGGATCAGCCGCTGCACCCGACCCGCGGCGGCTGCCGCGACCTGCAACGCGACCCACCCGCCGTACGACGCGCCCACGAGCGCGAAGCGCTCGATGCCGAGGTCGTCGAGCAGGGCGAGCACGTCCCCGGCGTCGGAGTAGGAGGCGCCGCTCTCCAGCGGGGTCCGACCGAAGCCGCGCAGGTCGCAGCGCAGGACCGAGTGTCCGGGCACGAGCTCCTCGACCTGGGTGTCCCACATGCGCAGGTCGGCGACGCCGGCGTGGATGAGGACGACGGTGGGCCCGGATCCCTCGAGGCGGTGGTGGAGTGAGGTCATCGGTCGATCGTGTCACCGCCCGCGCGCGGCCGCAGCCTTGTTTCCGGTACGTCAGCCCCGGACGAAGCGGGCGACGATCCGGCCGAGCTCCTCGCCGGCGTCCTCCTGGAGGAAGTGGCCGGCGCGGGCGACGACGGGGTGCTCGAGACCGGCGGCACCCGGCACCAGCTGCCTCAGGATCGGGGCCATCGCGCCCGTGATCGGGTCGCCGTCGCTGAACGCCGTGAGGAACGGCTTGTCCCAGCGGGTCAGCACCTCCCACGCGGCCCGGTTGGCCACGGTGGCCGGGTCGTCGGGACGGGTGGGCACCAGGGTCGGCATCACCCGCGGGCCGACCTTCGAGACCTCGTCGGGGAAGGGGGCGTCGTACGCCGCACGGGCACCCTCGTCGAGCGCGCGCACGCAGCCGGCGGCGACGAGCCGGCCGACGTCGAGGATCTCGGCCTTCTCGACGGCAGTGCGGAACATCCACCAGACCTCGGGCATGTCGTGGTCGCCGGTCGGCAGCCCGGTGTTGGCCGCGACCACGCGGGCGAACCGGTCGGGGTGCTCGGCGACCAGCCGCAGGCCGATCAGCCCGCCCCAGTCCTGGCCGACCAGCGTGATGTCCCGGAGGTCCAGGTGGTCGAGGACCAGCGACCGGGTCCACTCGACGTGGCGGGCGAAGGAGTGGTCCCCGGCCGCGAGCGGCTTGTCGGAGCGGCCGAAGCCGACCAGGTCCGGCGCGACCGCGCGCAGGCCCGCGTCGGCGAGCACCCGGATGACGTGGCGGTAGAGGAACGACCAGGTGGGCTCGCCGTGCAGCAGCAACACGACGGGGCCGTCGGCCGGCCCGGCCTCGACGTACGCCATCCGCAGCGTGCCGCCGTCGCCGTCCGGGACGTCGGCGTACGACGGCTCCCAGGGGAAGTCCGGCAGGTCGGCGAACCGGTCCTCAGGCGTGCGGGAGATCTCCATGCGCGCCAGTCTGGCAGCGGTGCGGCGTCGCGGGCGGGGCGCTCAGCGCCGGGCGTCGCGCTCGGCGAGGCTCTTGAGATTGAGCAGCTGCCTGCGCATCATCACGAGGTCACCCCAGGCGAGCACCCGGGCGCGCAGCCTCGAGAGCGGGCCTCCCTGCGTGACGGTCAGCCGGCAGACGATCCGGGAGGCGGCACCCGAGGGCTCGGCGGCGAAGGTCATCGCGACCGGCCCGAACAGGCTGCGGCCGCGGCGGACCGTGACCGCGGTCCACTGGTGCGGTGCGTCGACCGAGACCAGCTCGAAGACGACCGCCATCGGCTGGCCGACCCGCAGCCGGTCGGCTCCCGGGGTGAGCGCGCGCGGGCTCTGTCGGCCGCGGTTGTCGATCCAGTCGTAGGAGTACGGCGCCACCGCGATCTGGCAGAGCCAGCGCCAGGTCAGCTCCCGGGGCGCGTCGACGTCGACGGCGCGGGTGAGGGTGAGCACGGGCCCGGCGAGGATCGTGTCCGCGGGGTAGCGGCGCGCGAGGTCCTCGGGGGTGGCACCCCACGCGAGCGGCAGCCGGCCGGCGGTCATCGGAGTCGGGTCAGGACCCTTCGGCCAGCTCTCGCGACCGGTCGCGGGCGGCCTCCATGGCGGCGAGGAACGCCGCGCGGACCTTGTGGATCTCGAGCTCGCGCAGGGCCGCCGCGGTGGTGCCGGCGGGCGAGGTGACCTGCTCGCGCAGGACGGTCGGGTGGGTGCCGGTCTCGCGGAGCATCTTGGCCGACCCGACGAGGGTCTGGACGACGAGGTCGGTGGCGGTGGCGCGTGGGAGACCGAGGTGCACGCCGGCCTCGATCATCGACTCGACGACGAAGAAGATGTACGCCGGGCCGGAGCCGGAGATGGCGGTGACGGCGTCCTGCTGGCGCTCGGGGATGCGGAGCACCTTGCCGACCGAGGCCATCAGGGTCTCGACCTCGGCGAGGTGCGCGTCGTCGCAGTGGGAGCCCGGCGAGATCGCGGCCATGCCCTCGTCGACCAGTGCGGGGGTGTTCGGCATCACCCGGACCACCGCGATGCCGGCGGGCACACGGGACTCGATGAACGCGGTGGTGATGCCGGCGGCCAGCGACACGACGAGCTGGCCGGGGCGCAGCTCGGGGGCGATCTCCTCGAGCAGCGCGCCCATGTCCTGGGGCTTGACGACGAGCACGACGGTGTCGGCCTTGCGTGCGGCCTCGGTGTTGGAGACGACGGCGACGCCGTAGCGCTCCTCGAGCTCGCGGGCCCGCTCGGGGCGCTTCTCGCCGACCAGCAGCTTGTCGACCCGGCGGCCGGCCCGGACGAGGCCGGACAGCAGCGTCTCGCCCATCACCCCGGCACCGAGGATCGCGGTCTGCGCCTGCTCGCTCATGGGGGTGACCTACTTCTTCGAGACCAGGGACTTCACGAAGAATGACAGGTTCTGGGGGCGCTCGGCGAGACGTCTCATGAGGTAGCCGTACCACTCCTGGCCGTAGGGGATGTAGACCCGCACGGCCTCCCCGCTGGACGCCAGGCGCTTCTGCTCGTCGGGACGGATGCCGTAGAGCATCTGGTACTCGTAGGAGCCCTGGGCCCGGCCGTAGCGGCTGGCCAGCGACGAGGCGATCTCGACCATCCGCGGGTCGTGGGTCGCGACCATCGGGTAGCCCTGGCCGGCGAGGAGCACCTTGAGGCAGCGGACGTAGGACTTGTCGACGTCGAGCCTGGACTGGAACGCGACGGACTCGGGCTCCTTGTAGGCGCCCTTGCACAGGCGGACCCGCGAGCCCTCGTAGGC
>JAOPXF010000117.1 GCA_025965295.1 Nocardioides sp. | reverse complement strand
CCACTACGCGGTCCTCAGGGAGGATCCGGATGTAGTGCTGACGCATCTTGCCGCTGATGTGGGCGAGCACCTTGTGCCCGTTGCTCAGCTCCACACGGAACATCGCATTCGGCAGGGCCTCCGTAATAGTGCCCTCGAGCTCGATCACGCCTTCTTTCTTCGGCATGTCCTCCACAATCTGTCGGTCGTTTGTCTACCGTTCGGTGCACTGGGCATCCGGTTCGGTCCGGTAGCCAGGTGGCCCGGGAACCTCCGGCACTCCGCGAACGGGGCGCCGGTGGACCTCGTGAAGTTGCTCCCTGCGCCTCTTCCCGGGCACGCATGCGAACCGCTCACTGAGCGACTCGTAAGGTGGTCCGGGCAGCCGTGAGGCACCACGAAACAGACCCACGTTGGGCCGACACGCCAGTTTACGGGGAAATGGCCCGGAAACACCAATCGGGTTGACCTACCCCGCGAGCAGGCGCAGGGTCGCCTCGCGACCCTCGCTGGAGCCCGGCTCGCTGCCCTCGTGGGCACCCGCCACGGGGTGCACCATGACCTCGTCCACCCCGTACGTCGCCGCCAGCTCGGCGACCGCGGAGCGGGCCTCGGCGGCGTCGCCGATGACCCAGCGGGAGCGCATGGCGTCCAGCAGCCCCCGGTGGGCGTCCGAGACCTCGACCTTCTCGGCCTCCTCGACGGTCAGCTGGGCGGTGAGGGGCTGGCCGGTCCGCAGGGCCAGCATCGCGAGCAGCTGCGGGAGCGCGAGGCGCTCCGCCTCCTCCCGGGTCGCCGCGACGGACGCGTTGACAGTGAGGAACGTGCGGGGCTCGGCACACTCGGGTGAGGGCCGGAACTGGCTCCGGTAGAGCGCGAGCGCCTCGGCGGTGCCGGAGCCGGAGAAGTGGTGCGCGAAGACGTAGGGCATGCCCTTCTCGGCCGCCAGCCGCGCGGAGTAGTCCGAGGACCCCAGCAGCCAGATCGTCGGCACCGAGGAGGCGACGGGCGTGGCTCGGAGCGGGTGCGTGCGCCCGTTGACGGACAGGCCGACCCCGTGGGCATCCATCATCGCCAGCACGTTGTCGACGTACTCCGGGAAGCGGTTGACCGCCTCCTCGCTCACCCCGCCGGCACCGTGGCGCAGGGCGAAGCTGGTGACCGGGTCGGTGCCCGGCGCGCGGCCGATGCCCAGGTCGATCCGGCCGGGGTATGCCGCCTCGAGGAGCGCGAACTGCTCCGCGACCACCAGCGGGGCGTGGTTGGGCAGCATGACACCGCCCGAGCCCACGCGGATGTCACGGGTGGCCCCCGCCACCATCGCGATCAGCACCGGGGGGTTGGTGGCCGCCACGGCGGGCATGTTGTGGTGCTCGGCCAGCCAGAAGCGGCGGTAGCCCAGCTCGTCGGCCACCCGCGCCAGCGACACGGTGGCGGCGATGGCGTCCGACGTCGTCTGGTCGCTGCGGACCGGGACGAGGTCGAGCACGGACAGGGTCGGGCGATGTTCACTCACTTCTGGTCCAACCCCGTCCGCGCCCTCGGCATTCCGTCTCAGGCGTCGTCCTCGGGGCGGCCCATCGAGATCGTCCGCGACTCGATCTCCTCCTGGGTCATCCGCGAGGAGACCGCGAGGCTGATCACGGCGGTGGCGGCCAGGGTGCCCACGATGATCACCAACGAGAGCCAGATCGGGATGTCCGGCGCCCAGGAGATGTGCTCGCCGCCGTTGATGAACGGCAGCTCGTTCTCGTGCATGGCGTGCAGGACCAGCTTCACGCCGATGAAGCCGAGCAGGATCGCCAGCCCGTAGGACAGGTAGATGAGCCGCTGCAGCAGCCCGCCGATCAGGAAGTAGAGCTGGCGCAGGCCCATCAGCGCAAAGACGTTCGCGGTGAAGACGAGGTAGGGGTCCTGGGTGAGACCGTAGATCGCCGGGATCGAGTCGAGGGCGAAGAGCAGGTCGGTCGTGCCCAGCGTGAGCACCACGAGGAACATCGGCGTGATCAGGCGCTTGCCGTTCTCCCGCGTGAAGAGCTTGGTGCCGTTCCACTCCTTCGTCGCGGGCAGGTGGCGCTCGGCGAAGCGGACCAGCCGGTTCTCCTCGTACTCCTCCTGGTCGTCGTCGTTGCTGCCCTCCTTGGCCAGCTTGACCGCCGTCCACAGGAGGAAGGCGCCGAAGACGTAGAAGACCCAGCTGAACTCGTTGATCGCCGCGGCTCCGACCACGATGAAGATCGCCCGCATCAGCAGGGCCAGCACGATGCCGATCATGAGGGCGGTCTGCTGGTACTGCCGGGGCACCGAGAAGTTGGCCATGATGATGATGAAGATGAACAGGTTGTCGATCGACAGCGAGTACTCCGTCAGCCAGCCGGCGAAGAACTCCGGCCCCGGGTTCGGCGAGAGGGCGTGCGGCTCGGCGAAGAGCCACAGCACGGCCCCGAAGACGACCGCGATGCCGAGGAAGAACGCCAGGTGGCGGCTGACCTCGGCCATCGACGGCTCGTGGGGCCGGCGCGCGATCACGACGAGGTCGATGAAGAGGAGGACCACGGTCACGACGACCGTGATGCCCCAGACGAGCGGGGAGGCGACCGAGTCGCCCATGATGGCATTCATCGAG
>JAOPXF010000043.1 GCA_025965295.1 Nocardioides sp. | reverse complement strand
TCGTCGCCGACGAGGCGCAAAACGTGAAGAACCCGCGTTCGCGCACGTCGCAGGCGTTGCGGGGCATCCGCGCCCAGACCCGCCTCGCGCTCACCGGCACCCCGGTCGAGAACAACCTCTCCGAGCTCTGGGCGATCCTCGACTGGGCGACGCCGGGGCTGCTCGGCAGCCGCAACGCCTTCCGCAAGGTGTGGGCGGCCCCGATCGAGTCGGGCCACGAGCCGACCAAGGCCCGCCAGTTCGCCGACCTGATCGGGCCGTTCCTGCTGCGCCGCCGCAAGTCCGACCCGGGCATCGCGCCCGAGCTCCCGGCCAAGACCGAGACCGACCACCCGCTGGGGCTGACCCGCGAGCAGGTGGTCCTCTACGAGGCGTTCGTGCGCGACACGATGGAGCGGATCGAGCGCGCCGACGAGGAGGTCCGCCGCGGGCTGGTGCTCGCGCTGCTGACCGGGCTCAAGCAGATCTGCAACCACCCGGCGCACTTCCTCAAGCAGTCCGGGGCGGTGCGGCTCACGGGCCGCTCGGAGAAGCTCGACCTGATCGACGAGCTGCTCGGCACCGTGCTCGCCGAGGACGGCGCGGTGCTGGTCTTCACCCAGTACGTCGCGATGGCGCGGCTGCTCGAGACCCACCTGGCCAAGGCCGGGGTGCCGCACCAGTTCCTGCACGGCGGCACGCCGGTCCGCGACCGCGAGGCGATGGTGCGGCGCTTCCAGGCCGGCGAGGTCCCGGTCTTCCTGCTCTCGCTCAAGGCGGGCGGCACCGGCCTCAACCTCACCCGCGCCGACCACGTGCTGCACGTCGACCGCTGGTGGAACCCCGCGGTCGAGGAGCAGGCCACCGACCGCGCCTACCGGATCGGCCAGACCAAGCCGGTCCAGGTGCACCGGCTGATCACCCGCGGCACCATCGAGGAGCGCATCGACGAGCTGCTCACCCGCAAGAAGGCCCTTGCCGACTCGGTCCTCGCCCGCGGCGAGGCCGCCCTGACCGAGCTCAGCAACGCCGACCTCCGTGACTTCGTCAGCCTCAGGCCGACCGCCTACGACGGTGACCCGGAGTGAGCGCCGTCGTCCACCCGCGGGTGCCGCCCCGGCGCGGCGCCGCCCGGGCCACCACCTGGTGGGGCAAGGCGTGGACGCGCGCGGTCGAGGAGTCGGCGTACGCCGAACGTGACCTGCTGCTCGGCCGCACCCTGTCGCGGTCCGGGCGGATCGGCGGGATCACCACCGACGAGGGCACCTTCTTCGCGGCGGTCGAGGACGACCACGGTCTGTGGACGGTCTCCGGCACGGTGCCGGTGCTCGACGATCCGTCGCGCACCGCGTTCGTCGAGACGGTCGCGGCCGAGGCGGGGCGCGTGGCCGCGCTGCTGGCCGGCGAGCTGCCGCACGACCTGGTCGAGCACGCCGAGGAGGCCGGCGTCGAGCTGTTGCCGTACGGCGGCGAGCTGGGCGCGGCGTGCACGTGCGACGCCTGGGTCGACCCCTGCGCCCACGCGCTCGCGGTGCTCTACCAGCTCACCTGGGTGGTCGAGGCCGACCCGTTCGTGCTGCTCCAGCTGCGCGGCCTGCCCCGCGACGACCTGCTGGCGCGGCTGCACGAGCGGGCCGACGAGACCCCCGCCGCGGGTGAGGTCGAGCCCGGCGACGACCTGGAGACCGGGCTCGACGCCGCGCTGCGGGCGGCCCGGGTGCTGGCGCTGGTCGACGAGCCCGACAAGCCGGTCGACCACCTGTTCTGAGGAACGCTCAGAAGTCGTAGGTCCGGCAGACCTTTCTCCTCAGCTGTCCCCAGAAGCCCTCGTCGACGACGCCGGTGACGTCCGACGGGCGCTCGGCCTGCAGGGTCCGCACCCGGTCGACCGTGTTCTGGTCGTAGATGCCGGTGATGTCCTCGCGGGGGAAGACGTCGGGGTCGCGGTCGTGGAGGAGCCCCTGGAGCGTGCGCACCCAGATGACGTTGGCGTCGATGTCCATCCCCGTTGTCAGCTCGGGGAAGGTGGTCACCGGCACCACGCAGGCGCACTGCACGTGGATGTCGTTGAGGGCGCGCAGCCGGGTGACGAAGTCACCTCGGTGCTCGAGCTGGAAGCGCTCGGTGCAGGGCTCCCTGAGGTCGTCGTACGGCCCCAGGTAGGCGGCGTAACCCGGCGTCGGGCCGACCTCGGCCCCGTAGATCGTCGGGCAGGACTTGTCGCTCTCCAGGTAGTGCAGGTCGGCATCCGGGTTGTCGGCGACCTCGCCGCTGAGCGCCGCCTCGGTGTTGCCGTAGCTCACGACGAGGATGCTCTGCCCGGTGCAGTCGAGGTTCTCGAGCGGGATGTCGAGGTTGAGCGGGTCGGCGAAGCTCCCGGGCGGGTCGTCGCCCGCGCCGTCGGGGACCACGAACGCGGTGGTGAGGCCGCCGACGATCCCGAGGACCGCGGCGACGATCACGGCCCAGCGGCCCCGTCCCTCGCGCATCACCGCAGGATACCGGCGGCCCTCGTACCGGCCGGGCGGCTCACCCGGTGGCCGGGTCGGGTACGCCGAGGGCGCCTAGCGCCATCTGCCGGAGCAGGTCGTGCATGGGGACGTCGGGGAGCAGGCCGCTGTGCGGGGTGGAGTTGATCAGGCCGAACGCCGCGTGCGCAATCGCCCGGGCCCGCTCGAGGTCGAGCCCGTCGTGCACAAGCCGGAGCTGAGCCGCCCAGAGGTCGACGTACTCGCGCTGCAGCGAGCGGACGCGCTCGCGCGCCTCCCGGGGCAGCGACTCCCAGTCCCGGTCCTGGACCACGATCAGCGGGCGGTGCCGGAGCGCGAAGTCGACGTGCCAGTCGACCAGCGCCTCGACCGCGCCGGCGGGGGTCGGTGCTGTGGCGACCCGGGCGCCTCCGACGCTGAGCAGCTCCTGGCTGATCGAGACCAGCATCTCGGCCAGCACGGCGTCCTTGGACGCGAAGTGCTTGTAGAGCGCGGGGCCGCTGATCCCGCAGGCGGCACCGAGGTCGGCGACCGAGACCCCGTGGAAGCCGCGGGCCGCGAAGAGGTCCGCCGCGGTGGCGAGGATCTGCTCGCGCCGGCTGAGCCCTTCGGTGGTCATCGCCCAAGGTTAGCGTTCGCTAACGCCACGGGGGCGGGCGTCACGCCAGCGACAGGAAGAGCTTCTCCATCTTCTTCACGTCGACCGCGTCGAGGCCGTCGCCGCGGGTCAGGCACTCCTGCAGGCCGGTGGCGACGATCGCGAAGCCGGCCCGGTCGAGCGCGCGGGACACCGCCGCGAGCTGGGTCACGACGTCCTCGCACTCGCGGCCCTCCTCGAGCATCCGCAGTACGCCGGCCAGCTGGCCCTGGGCGCGCTTGATCCGGTTGATCACGGGGGTCATCTCGTCGGGCTTGAGCTCCATGGTCAGGACTCCTCGGTCAGGACGTAGCTCATGTGGGGTCCTCCGCGCCCGCCGCTGCCTGCTCGGCGCGCACCTGGTCCATGTCGAGACCGCGGACCCCGGCCAGCACCTGGTCGAGCGCGGCCGCCGGCAGCGCTCCTGGCTGGGCGAAGACCAGCATGCCCTGCCTGAAGGCCATCAGGGTGGGGATCGAGGTGATGTTCGCGGCCGCGGCCAGGGCCCGCTCGGCCTCGGTGTCGATCGAGCCGAAGACGACGTCGGGGTTGGCCTCCGAGGCCGCCTCGTAGATGGGCGCGAACTGGCGGCACGGGCCGCACCAGGAGGCCCAGAAGTCCACCAGGACGATGTCGTTCTCGAGCACCGTCTGCTCGAAGTTCTCTGCGGTCAGCGTGATCGCGGCCATGACGGCTCCTTGTCCTCCGGTGGTTGCAGCACTCCCGGGAGTGTTAGCGTGGTGTCACCACCATACCCCCCGGGGTATGGCTCGACCGAACGGAGCTCCCCATGTGCCGCGCTGTCCGATGCCGCACCTGCAGCAAGACCACCTGGTCCGGCTGCGGCCGGCACGTCGCCCAGGTGCGGGCCGGCGTACCCGCGGGCCAGTGGTGCCCCGGCCACCCGAAGGCCGAACGCCAGGGTGGCAGCTTCTGGAGCCGGCTCACCGGTCGCGGCTGATCCCCCTCGACGAGAGTGGGCGCTGGACCGGGTGGTTAACGGTCGCTAACCTAGGCGGGTGACCGAGGACCTCCGGGCACTCGTCGACGACCTGCGGGAGCGCCTGGAGCGCGCCCGGCGGGGCGGCAGCGAGGCGGCCCGCACCAAGCACACCGACCGCGGCATGCTCCTGGTCCGCGAGCGGGTGGACCGGCTGCTCGACCCGGGCAGCCCGTTCCTCGAGCTGAGCCCGCTCGCCGCGACCGGGATGTACGGCGGCACCGACGCGGGCGACGACCCGGTCCCGTCCGGCGGGGTGGTCACCGGCATCGGCCGGGTCAGCGGGCGCGAGTGCATGGTCGTGGCCAACGACGCGACGGTCAAGGGCGGCACCTACTACCCGATCACGGTCAAGAAGCACCTCGGGGCGCAGACGGTCGCGGCCGACAACCGGCTCCCGTGCCTCTACCTGGTCGACTCCGGCGGCGCGTTCCTGCCGATGCAGGACGAGGTCTTCCCCGACCGCGAGCACTTCGGCCGGATCTTCTTCAACCAGGCCAACCTGTCCGCCCGGGGCATCCCGCAGGTCGCCAGCGTCATGGGCTCGTGCACCGCCGG
>JAOPXF010000004.1 GCA_025965295.1 Nocardioides sp. | reverse complement strand
CAGGAAGGCCCACGGCGGCGCGGCCGGGCTTGCGTCCCCGACCCGCTGGAGCCGGTAGGTGGAAGGCCCGGCCACGGCCGCGACGTACCCGAGCACCAGGCAGAGGCCGTAGGCCACGGGGCTGTCGGCGTCCGCCGCGATCAGCACGACAGCGCCCACGCAGCGCGCGGCGTTCTCCGACACCAGGCCGGCTCCCACCGCGGCGAAGCGACGGCGCGCCGAGAGGACCCCGCGCACGAGACCGGTCGCGGCGGCCCCCAGCGTCACCGCCCCGACCAGCAGCGGGAACCAGGTCTCGTCGGTGTGGAAGAGGAGGCCGCGGAGCGCCCAGGCAAGTGCCGTGGCCACGAGCGCCGTCACCCCGCTCACCAGCACGACCCCCCGCAGCGAGTCGCGCACCGACTCCTCGCCGTGGGCCACCACGGAGCGGGCGATCCAGTGCTGGAGGGGGAACGTGAGCGCCGCGCCCGCGAAGGACCAGTAGGCCCACAGCACCGAGACCGGAGCCGCGGGCCCGGCTCCCAGCGCCCGGGTCACGAGCGCGAAGAACACGTAGGCCAGCAACCCGCTCGACACGGATCCCACCGCCAGCGCCGAGGTGTCACGCAGCTTCGTCATCGAGACTGGATTGTGCCCCATCCCACGCCGATGGACCGTCGGTCACCCGGACTGTCGGTGCCCGCGTCCATGCTCTCTCTCATGGAGATGCTGACGCTGTTCCTCACGCTGCTGGTCGGGCTCGCCCTCGGCGGCGCGCTCGGCCTGCTCTGGACGCGCACCCGCCCGACGTACACGCGGTCCGTCGGGCAGGGCCTCGTCGACCAGGCCGAGGTCATGCAGGGCCTCGACCGCCTCCAGGACACCATGCGCGACCTCGAGCACAACCGGGTGGCCTGGCAGGGCCAGTTCAACGAGCAGGTCATCGGCATCCGGCACTCGACCGACACGCTGCGACGCGAGACGCAGTCGCTCTCCACGGCGCTGCGCAAGCCTCAGGTGCGCGGGCGCTGGGGCGAGCTCCACCTCCGGCGGGCCGTCGAGCTGGCCGGGCTCGTCGACCGGTGCGACTTCTCCGAGCAGGTGCGGCTCGACGACGGCGCCCGGCGCCCCGACCTCGTCGTCAACCTGGTCGGCGGGCGCCGGGTCGTCGTCGACGCCAAGGTACCGCTGGACGCCTATCTCGACGCCACCTCCACCGATGACGACGACGAGCACCGCGCGCACCTGGTCCGGCACGCCCGACAGCTGCGCACGCACGTCGACCTGCTCTCCTCCAAGGCCTACTGGCGCTCGCTCGACGAGTCCCCCGAGTTCGTGGTCCTCTTCGTGCCCGCCGAGTCGTTCCTCGCGGCGGCGCTCGAGACCGACAACGGCCTGATCGAGTACGCCGCCGCCCGCCAGGTCGTGCTCGCCACGCCGACGACCCTGATCGCACTGCTGCGCACGGTGGCCCACGGCTGGGGCCACGAGGCCCTGGCCGACCAGGCCCGCGAGATCCACCGCCTGGGCCGCGACCTGTACGGGCGGCTGGCCAGCCTGTCGGGTCACCTCGACCAGGTGGGCCGGTCCCTGAACGCCGCCGTCGGCCACTACAACCAGGCGGTGGGGTCGCTGGAGTCCCGGGTCCTGGTCTCCGCCCGGCGGTTCAAGGACCTCGCGGTCACCGACGACGAGCTGCCCACTCCGCGCCAGGTCGAGTCCACGAGCCGTTCGGTCGACGTGGGCGACGGCCCGCCGGGCCCGGTCGAGCTGCGCTCGGTCGACCGGCGCGGCGCCCCCGAGGCGGACTCACCCGGCAATACCGTGGCCCTGTGAGCGCAAGCGAACGACCGGACGCCCCAGGCAGAGCGGACGGGTCGATGCCGTGAGCCAGACCCGGACTCTCTGGGAGGAAGGGCGCGAGCCGGGCCGTCAGGTCGTCGCGCTCGGGCTGGCGGTCGCCCTCACGGCGGTGGCGGTGGACCTCGTCCTGGTCGGCCGGGTATCCCTCTTCTTCGACCTGTGCTTCGTCGCGCTCTGTGTCGGGCTCGCGCTGGTCGTGCGGCCGACGGACTTCTTCACCGTCGGCGTGCTGCCGCCGATGCTCATGGTCGTCGTCTTCACGCTGCTCGGCCTGACCCGGCCCGGCATGATCGCCCACCCGGACGACGGCGTCGTGCAGGCGGTCGTCTCCGGGCTCTCGCGGCACAGCGGCGCGCTGGTCGTCGGCTACGTCCTCTGCCTGACCTGCCTCGCCGTCCGCCAG
Source organism: Nocardioides sp. (assembly GCA_025965295.1). Lineage (GTDB taxonomy): Bacteria > Actinomycetota > Actinomycetes > Propionibacteriales > Nocardioidaceae > Nocardioides. The sequence goes on along the minus strand of JAOPXF010000004.1, from coordinate 3,593 downwards.
CGGGTCGCGCGGCGCTGACCTCGGCCGGTTCCTAGACCTCGAAGCGGTCGGGGTCGCCGGCGCCCCGCCGTACGATCACGGGCGCCTCGCCGGACCAGTCCACGACCGTGGTCGGCTCGGCCGGCGTCTCACCCGCCTCGACCACGAGGTCGACCTGGTGGTCGAGCTCCTCCTTGACGTCCCAGCCCATCGTGAGGGGCTCGGTCGCGCCCGGCAGGATCAGGCTGCTGGTCAGCAGGGGCTCGCCGAGCAGGTCGAGCAGCGCCTGGTCGAAGGTGTGGTCGGGGATGCGCACGCCGACGGTCCGCTTCTTGGGGTGCATGAGGCGACGGGGCACCTCACCGGTCGACGGCAGGATGAACGTGTAGGGCCCCGGCGTGGCGGCCTTGATCGCCCGGAACGCGGCATTGTCGATGTGCACGAACTGGCCCATCTGCGAGAAGTCGCGGCACATCAGCGTGAAGTGGTGCTTGTCGTCGAGGCCACGGATCCGCAGCATCCGGTCGCGCGCGTCGCGGTTGCCGAGCTGGCAGCCGAGGGCGTAGCCGGAGTCGGTGGGGTAGGCGATCAGCTCGTCCGCCCGCAGCGCGTCCACGACCTGCTGGAGCAGCCGGGGCTGCGGGTTGTCGGGGTGGATGTCCACGAAGCGAGCCACGAGGATCGAGTCTAGGGTGCGATCAGGTGGCGTCGCGGGTCGTGCCCGCCTCGATGACGTCGAGGTCTCGCTCGGCGAAGAGCCGGTGGTGCCACTCCTCGTTGAGCACGGTCAGCAGGCACCTGCGCACCTCGAAGCTCCGCGAGGGCGGCCAACTGTCGCCCGGCACCGGCTCGGTGTGCGCCGCCAGCGACTCGTCGGTCAGGCCGTCGACCAGCGTGCGCACGGTCGCCATCCGGTCGCGGCGCAGCTCGAGGACCTCGTCGAGCGACGGCCGGGCCGTGCGGTCGCGCGGGACGTCGAGGGTGTCGGGCGCCTCGTCCCAGGGCAGGTCGAAGGGGTGCCAGGGCGAGGGATCGCCGAGGACGGCCCGCCGGATCCAGGCGTCGGTCGCCATCGAGAGGTGCCGCAGGGTCTCGATGAACGACCACTCGCCGTTCACAGACTCGTGCAGCTGCTCGGGCGCGAAGCCGCGCGCCCGCTCGACCGTGCCGTCCCAGAGCCGCTCGACGATGTCCCACGCCTCACGGAAGCCGGCCGGGTCGGTCGGGCGCATCCTGGCCCGTTCGGGATGGCGCCGGTCGAGCTCCGCCTCGACCAGGGGCGCGACGTCGACGCCGTTGATCGTGAGGTTCGCGATCTCGCCGTCGACGCGAGCGTCGGTCAGGTCGACCCCGGTCATGACGGCGCCGACCAGGTCGGCGCCGCGGACGCGGGCGCGCGAGAGGTCGACGTCGGTGAACTGCGCGTCCGTGAGGTCGACCCGCTGGAAGCTCGAGCCGCTCAGGTCCTCTCCCGTGAATTCAGCCATGCGCGGACCCTAGCCACGGCCTCCGACAGGGCGGGGCGGTTCCTGTCGATGACCCGTGACCCGGTGGCATGCTGGACCCATGGTGAGGAACCAGGAGCGCAAACCCCTCGTCAGCGAGAGCATCGCCACCCTGAGGTTCGAGGACTTCTGCCTCAACACGGGGCTCGACCGGGACGTCGCCGCGGACCTGATGCGCACCGGACGGCTCAGGGGAACGTGGTCGTCCGCTACAGAGCCGAGACGCCCTGTGTCCGTCTTCATGGACGACCTGCCCTCGCGGGAGGCTCTCGTTGCCATGGGGCTGCCGGTCCGGGACGACTACGACCCCGGCGCCCCGCGCTACGGCGGCATCGAGTGCCGGACCCACGGGTGGGCCGAGTCCGTGCTGGTCATGCGGTACGACGTTGACCTCCACCGCGACGTGCCCGACCACAGCCTGTGCTGGGAGTGCTCACGTGCCGGTGTCCCGCCTGACAGTGGGAACTCGACCCGGCACTCGCCCGACTGGGTCACCCGCTGGGTCCAGACGCAGGACGAGCTCGGCCGGAGCTGACGCTCGGGTCAGGACAGGCCAACGATGGTGCCGTCGTCGAGCAGGTCGATCCGCGAAGCGGCCGGCGTGGCCGGCAGCCCGGGCATCGTCATCACGTCCCCGCACACGAGCACCACGAAGCCCGCGCCCGCGGAGAGCCGGACCTCGCGCACGTGCAGGTCGTGGCCGGTCGGCGCCCCGCGCAGGGTGGCGTCGGTCGAGAACGAGTACTGCGTCTTGGCGATGCAGACCGGCAGCCCGCCGTACCCGTCGGCCTGGAGCCGGTCGAGCCGCCGCTTGGCCTTGCCGTCCCACGTCACGCTCGACGCTCCGTAGAGCCGATGGGCCAGTGTCTCGGCCTTCTCCTTGAGCGGGAGCTCGTCGGGGTAGGTGAAGGAGAACGTCGACGGGTCGGAGCTCTCGAGCAGGTCGAGCACGCCCTTGGCCAGGTCGGTGGCGCCGACTCCGCCGTCGACGAAGTGGGTGGCGGGGTGGGTCCGGACCCCGAGGGCGTCGACCAGCTCGACCACCCGGGCCACCTCCGCGTCGGTGTCGGCCGGAAACCGGTTCAGCGCGACCACACAGGGGATCCCGTAGACCTCGCGCACGTTGCGCAGGTGCCGCGCCAGGTTCTCCATGCCGCGCTCCACGGCACCGAGGTCCTCTCGTCCGAGGTCGGGCACCTCGATCCCGCCGTGGAACTTCAACGCCCGGACCGTGGCCACCACCACCGCGGCGTCGGGACGGAGCCCCGACTTGCGGCACTTGATGTCCACGAACTTCTCCGCGCCGAGGTCGGCACCGAAACCGGCTTCCGTGACGACGTAGTCGGCCAGCCGCAGCGCCGCCCGGGTGGCGATGACCGAGCTGCAGCCGTGCGCGATGTTCGCGAACGGCCCACCGTGCACGAACACCGGCGTGTGCTCGAGCGTCTGCACGAGGTTCGGTGCGAGCGCGTCCCGCAGGAGCACCGCCATCGCGCCGTGCGCCTCGAGGTCACGGGCGGTGACCGGCCTCTTCTCCCGGGTGTGGGCGACCACGATGTCGCCGATCCGGCGTTTGAGGTCGGCCCAGGACTCGGTCAGGCAGAAGATCGCCATCAGCTCGGAGGCCACCACGATGTCGAAGCCGTCCTCGCGCGGGTAACCGTTCGCGGCGCCGCCGAGCCCCACCACCACGTCCCGAAGGGCACGGTCGTTGAGGTCGAGCACCCGCTTCCACTCCACCGACCGGACGTCGATGGCCAACGCGTTGCCGTGCTGGATGTGGTTGTCGATCAGCGCCGCCAGCAGGTTGTTCGCGGCCGCGATCGCCGCGAAGTCACCGGTGAAGTGGAGGTTGATGTCGGTCATCGGCACCACCTGGGACCAGCCGCCGCCCGCCGCGCCGCCCTTCATGCCGAAGACCGGGCCCATCGAAGGCTCGCGCAGGCAGGCGACGGTCTTCTTGCCGATGCGATTGAGGCCGTCGCTGAGGCCGACCGTCGTCGTGGTCTTGCCCTCGCCGGCCGGCGTCGGCGAGATCGCCGTGACGAGGACGAGCTTGCCCTCGGGCTTGTCCTCCAGCGACTTGATGAAGGCATGGTCGATCTTGGC
>JAOPXF010000500.1 GCA_025965295.1 Nocardioides sp. | reverse complement strand
GGGTCATCGCGCGCCGCGGCGCGGGCGACGTCACCCCGCTGGGGTCCCTGCACTCGCCGCCGCAGACGGTCGTCGCCGACGACGGGGTTCCACTGCACGTCGAGGTCGACGAGCTGGCCCCGGCCACGACCGGTAACCGCCGGCGTACGGCGTCCGCCGCCCCGCCGCTCACCGTCGTGTTCTGCCACGGCTACGCCCTCAGCCTCGACTGCTGGCACTTCCAGCGCGCGGGCTACCGCGGGCTGGTGCGTGCGGTCTACTACGACCAGCGCTCCCACGGTCGCTCCGGCAAGTCCCCCATGGGGCACGCGACGATCGACCAGCTCGGCCGCGATCTCAAGCAGATCCTCGACGAGGTGGTCCCCGACGGGCCGGTCGTGCTCGTCGGCCACTCGATGGGCGGGATGACGATCATCGCCCTCGCGGAGCACTTCCCGGAGCTGTTCGGCGAGCGCGTGGTCGGCGTCGGGCTGATCTCGACGACCGCCGGCGGGCTCGACCCCAGCCGGATACTGCTGCCGATGGTCCCGCTCTCCCTGGGCAGCGGTCTCACGCACCGAGTCGTCAAGGTCCTCGGCCGCGGGCACCGGACGATCGACGGCCTGCGCCGGCTCGGCAAGGACTTCGCGATGGTCGCGACCGACCTCTTCGCCTTCGGTGACGAGGTGCCGGCGGCGTACGTCGAGTTCGTCGACAGGATGCTCTCGGACACACCGTTCGAGGTCGTGGCGGAGTTCTTCCCGAGCTTCGGGAGCCTCGACAAGTTCCACGCGGTCGAGGTGTTGTCGCGGGTGCCCACCGCGATCATCTGCGGCACCGCCGACAAGCTCACCTCCATCGGGCACAGTCGCAAGCTGCACGCGAGCATCTCGGGCTCGACCCTGCTCGAGTGCGAGAGCGCCGGGCACATGGTGATCATGGAGCGCCACGACCAGGTCAACGCCGAGCTCGACCAGCTCCTGGCGGCCGCCGCGGCGGCGCTGGAGGCGCGGTGAGCCTCGAGGTACGACGGGTGGGCGCCGAGTCCGCCGGGCGGGTGCTGGCCGTCGTCCGTTCCGCCTTCGAGGCGCGTCCCCCGCTGGACCCGCCCGCGGCCGCGCTGACCGAGACGGTCGAGTCCCTGGCCGCGAAGCTCGCGTCGGGCGGTGGCCTGCTCGTCAGCCTGAACGGGGAGGACGTCGGGGCGTTGGTGCTCGACCCGGTCGGGACCACGATGTACCTCAGGCGCTTCGGCGTCACGCCGGCCGCCCAGGGCCACGGGATCGCCCGCGTCCTCATCGACGCCGCCGTCGACGCGGCCCACGGCTTCGACGACCTCACCGTCGTGGCCCGCGAGGAGCTGCCGAAGACCCGGCGGTTCTGGGAGCGCCAGGGTTTCCGCGAGATCCTGCGCGACCCGCCCAACGTCGAGCTGCGCCGGCCGCTGCGGACCTTCCTCTTCGACGCGCCGGACGCGGAGACGATGCGCGAGCTGGGCTCCTCGCTGGCCGGTCAGCTCACCGCCGGCGACCTGATCGTGCTGAGCGGGGAGCTCGGCGCCGGCAAGACCACGTTCACCCAGGGGATCGGGGCCGGGCTCGGGGTGCGGGGCGACGTCACCTCCCCGACGTTCGTGATCGCCCGCGAGCACCCGTCGCTCACCGGTGGGCCGTCGCTCGTGCACGTCGACGCCTACCGGCTCAGCGGCTTCGACGAGCTCGAGGACCTCGACCTCGAGACCTCGCTCGACGAGTCCGTGACCGTGGTCGAGTGGGGTGAGGGCGTCGCCGAGGGCCTGGCCGAGTCGCGGCTCGAGGTCCGCATCATCCGGGCGCTCGCCGACGAGGACGAGGACTCCGAGCTGGACCCCCGCCGGGTGCTGATGACGCCGATCGGACCGCGCTGGTACGAGATGGAGGAGCTCTCCCGTCAGCGCGCACCCCTCGCCGAGAAGCTCAACGAGAACCTCCTGCTCGACTTCTTCCGCTGCGAGGAGGCGGAGCTCGCCGACCTGGACCCCCGGATCCCGCTGCCGCTCTCGCTGATGGTGGCCGAGCACGACGGGCGGGTGCTGCTCGTGCACAACGCGTGGCGCCGCGAGTGGGAGCTGCCCGGCGGGATGATCGACGAGGGCGAGACGGCCCGCGAGGCCGCCGTACGCGAGTTCCTCGAGGAGACCGGCACCCCGCCCGGCGAGGTCGCGTTCGTCGGCGTCGGCACGGTCCAGCTCGGGCACGAGCGCCGGATCGAGTACGCCGCGGTCTACCGCACCGCGCTCGCCACCGCCCCCGACTTCGAGCCCCACGACGAGATCGACGCGATCGACTGGTGGGTGCCCGGCACCGAGCTGGCCGGGCTCTCACCCATCGACGCCCACCTCGCGCAGCTCGCCGTGCGGCAGCCCGACGCCTGAGATCGGATCAGACCAGACCGAGCGCCACGGCCAGGAGCACCACGTCGGCGTGGGTGTCGTCGTGCTCGCGCAGGTAGTCCGCCGCCTCCTTCGGGGGCAGCGTGAGCACCTCGACGACGTGCTCACCGTCATCGGGGTTGGTCGGCGGAGACACCCGGGCGACCGGCGCGACGGCCTACCCCCAGGACGACACGGGGTGGGCGAGGTGCGGGCGGAACGGCTCCGGGTTGTCGGAGACTGCCACCTGCCGCACGAACAGCCGCGGCGCGGACAGGAGCCGGCAGCCGGCCTCCTCGCGCAGCTCCCGCTCCGCGAGGGCATCCGGGCTCTCGCCGGGCTCGCGGGTGCCGCCCGGCAGGAAGCGCCACCCCTGGATCGAGCGGCAGACGACGATGCGGCTCTCCTCGGTGACGGCGACCAGGTGCAGCCGGTTGAGATCGTCGGTCCCGGTCACCCGGGTCGTGGCGTGGACGCTCGCGTTGGCGTAGGCGACCCGCACGGGTCCGAAGAGCCCCGGGAACCGGGCGGCCCACACCTCGTCCGGCTCCATGGCGCCGACCCTAATCGAGTCCACTAGCCTCGTCCCGTGCTGCTCGCCTTCGACACCGCCACGCCGTTCGTGACCGTCGCCCTGCACGACGGGGAGGACGTGGTGGTCGAGCTGACCTCCGACCGGCCGATGAAGCACGGCGAGCAGCTCGCGCCGCTGATCGCGCAGGCGCTGGAGCGGGCCGGCATCGTGCGGCAGGACCTCACCGCGATCGCGGTCGGGGTGGGGCCGGGGCCGTTCACGGGGCTGCGGGTCGGGCTGGTCACGGCGCGCACGCTGGCGTTCGTCCTCGAGATCCCGGTGTACGGCGTCTGCACGCTCGACGTGCTCGCCGTCGAGGCGGTCGACACGAGGACCGTCTCCGGCGAGTTCGTGGTGGCGACCGACGCGCGCCGCAAGGAGGTCTACCTCGCCCGCTACGACGAGGACGGCGCCCGGCTCGAGGGCCCGCTCGTCGACAAGCCCGCGGTCCTCGCGACCGACCGGCCGGTGGTGGGGGAGGGTGCGACGCTCTACCCCGAGGCATTCCCGCACGCCGCCGGCCCGGCCCGACCGAGCGCCGGCTGGCTCGCCCGCGTCGTGACCGAGGAGCGCGCGGAGCTCTGCGACCCCGAGCCGCTCTACCTCCGCCGTCCCGACGCCGTGGCCCCCGGCAAGCCCAAGCCGGTCACGTGATCCGCCCATGAACCGCCCATGATCCGCACGGCCACTCCGGACGACGTGCCGGCGATCGCCGGCCTCGAGCGGGACAACCTCGGGGTGGACGCGTGGTCCGAGGGGCTGGTCGCGGAGGGGGTCGGCGGCCTGCTCCCGACCGTGCACTACCTGGTGGCCGAGGTGGACGGCCGGGTCGTGGGCCACGCGGCCGCCAGCATCGTCGCCGACATCGGCGAGCTCCAGCGGATCGCCGTCGACGCCGCCCAGCGTCGCCGCGGCCTGGCCACCGCCCTGCTCGACGCCGTCGTCGCGCTCACGGCCGCCGAGGGAGCGGACCGGCTGCTCCTCGAGGTGCGCGAGGACAACGCCGGCGCGATCGGCTTCTACGCCGTCTCCGGCTTCGTCGAGATCGACCGGCGGCGCCGCTACTACCGCGACGGTGCCACCGCGGTCGTCCTCCGCAAGGCGGTCGGACGAGGCTGCGGCGGCTCCGCCTCGGCGTGACCCGCCCTCCAGGTCGAGTACGCCGCGCCCCACCTCGCCGAGCTCGCCGTCGAACAGCCCGGCGTCTGATCCGCCACGTGGGTTCAGCCCCGGCCCTTCACAGGAACGAGGTACACGTTGCCCTGGACCCGGGCCACTTCGCCGCTGTTGGGAACGCAGTCGCTCGGGGAGCCGGCGGTCGACGCGGGGACGGAGCCGCCTCGCGTCTGGACGGTCTGTCCGCCTTCGGCCACGACCCGTCCG
>JAOPXF010000497.1 GCA_025965295.1 Nocardioides sp. | reverse complement strand
AGCGACAAGCCGGCCGGTCACAAGAGCGGCTTCGCGTCGTTCGTCGGGCGACCCAACGCGGGGAAGTCCACGCTGACCAACGCGCTGGTGGGCAGCAAGGTGGTGATCACCAGCTCGAAGCCGCAGACCACCCGGACCGTGGTCCGCGGGATCGTGCACCGCCCGGACGCCCAGCTGATCCTGGTCGACACCCCGGGCCTGCACCGGCCCCGCACGCTCCTCGGCGAGCGGCTCAACGACCTCGTGAAGACCACCCTGGCCGAGGTCGACGTGGTCGCGGTCTGCTTCCCGGCCAACGAGCGGATCGGTCCCGGAGACCGCTTCATCGTCAACGAGATGGCCAAGGTGCGGCGCACGATCAAGGTCGCCATCGCCACGAAGACCGACCTGGCCGGGCCCGACGAGATCGGCAAGCACCTCCTGGACATCCAGCGGCTCGGCGCCGAGACCGGCACCGAATGGGCCGAGATCGTCCCGGTGTCCGCCAAGTCCGGTGACCAGGTCAAGCTGCTCGAGGACCTGCTCGTCGGGCTGCTGCCCGAGGGGCCGCAGCTCTACCCCGACGGCGACCTGAGCGACGCCCCCGAGGAGGCGATCGTCGCGGAGCTGATCCGGGAGGCGTCGCTGGAGGGCGTCCGCGACGAGCTCCCGCACTCGATCGCGGTCGTCGTCGAGGAGATGGGGCTGCGCGAGGGCCGCCCGGCCGACAAGCCGCTGCTGGAGATCCACGCGAACCTCTACGTCGAGCGGGACTCCCAGAAGGGGATCATGATCGGCCACAAGGGCGCCCGCCTGCGCGAGGTCGGCACCGCCGCGCGGCACCAGATCGAGGCGCTGCTCGGCACCCCCGTCTTCCTCGACCTGCGGGTGAAGATCGCCAAGGACTGGCAGCGCGACCCGCGCCAGCTCCGCAAGCTGGGCTTCTGACCGGGCCGGTCAGAACGCGAAGGTGACGCCGGTCAGGGTCTCGCTGAGCTCCCACAGCCTCAGCGACAGCTCTTCGTCCCGGGCGAAGCGGCTGCGCCGGGCCGGGCCGACCGGCCCGCGGGTCTCGCGCAGCCACTGCGGGCCGGTGTAGGAGCCCGGCTCGGCCTCGGTGGCGGCGTACAGCGTGGGGTTGGCGCCGGCCGCGGCGGACTGGAAGATCACCGGCATCACGAACGGCGCCACGGCGCGCACCACGCGGTTGGCGCCCATGCCGTTGGGGTCGGCGACCAGGCCGGTCGCCGAGATCCCGGGGTGGGCCGCGGTCGAGACCAGAGCGGACGCCGCCGCCGTCGAGCGCTTCTGCAGCTCCTGGGCGAAGAGCAGGTTGGCCAGCTTGCTGTTGCCGTAGGCGCGCTCGGGGGCGTACGTCGACGTGGGGTTGCCCTCGAGCAGCGTGTCGCGACCGTTGTGGTGGGCGATCGAGGAGACCGTCACGACCCGGGGGGCCGGCGCCTCGAGCAGCGCCGGCAGCAGCAGGCCGGTGAGCGCGAAGTGCCCGAGGTGGTTGGTGCCGAACTGCAGCTCGAAGCCGTCCTCGGTCTCGCGGTGGCGCGGTGGGGTCATCACGCCGGCGTTGTTGACCAGGAGGTCGAGCGGACCCTCCCAACGGCCGACGAAGGCGTGCACGGACGCCTGCGAGGCCAGGTCGAGGTGCTCGACCCGCGGCGACCCGGCCAGCGACGCGGCGACCGAGCGACCCGACTCCACGTCGCGGCAGGCCAGCACCACGGTGGCGCCGTGGGCGGCCAGCTCCCGGGCCGTGGGCGTTCCGATGCCGGAGTTGGCACCGGTGACGATCGCGGTCCGTCCGGTCAGGTCGGGCAGGTCGGCGGGCTTCCAGCTCATGGCGCTCCAGGGGTGGGAATCAGTCGGGGATCCAGCACAGACCGTACGTCTGTCCCGCGTCCCACTGCTTGCGGGTGGGCCACTCGTAGCCCCAGCGGAAGTTGAGCGTGTCGGACGCCTGCTCGCGGGCGGCGTCCTCGCAGGGCTGCTGGCCGGCCGCCCGGGCGGCGCCCTCGCCCGGGTAGGCGGGCCGGGCGAAGTCGACCGTGCGGATCGCGCGCCACGAGTGGTCGCTCGAGCAGATCACCCGGTTGAAGTCGGGGTCGCCGGGCTCGGCCGTGCCGCACATGCCGTACGGCGAGCGGGCGGCGGGTCGTCCCAGCACCCCGGCCAGCCGCCCGGTCAGGGGTGCGAGCTCGCCGTCCGAGGCGAGCGCGATGACGTCGCAGCGGTACCAGTCGGCACCCGCGTCGGACTCCTCGACGGTCGGGGTGAACCACACCGCGCGCAGCATCGTGAGGTGCAGGTCGTCCGGTGTGCCGCCGAGGAAGTCGGTCAGCCGGTCGGGGCAGGTGCGCGCCACCTGGTCCTGGACCCGCTGGGAGTCGACCGCGACCAGGTGGCCGTCGACGACGGTGTCGAGGGTGCCCACGGCGTAGGTCATCGAGGTGTGCTCGGCGCCGCAGTCCGACGGCTTCGTCTCGTTCGTCGGTGCGACGGCCGCGTCGAAGTCGAGGCGGTAGCAGGCCCGTTCGTGGGGGCGGGGCGCCGCGACCGCGGCCGTGGGGGTGGGTGCCGGCGGGGTCGTGGCCGAGGGGCTGGGCCCCGTCTCCGGGGTGTCGTCGGCACCGCTGCAGCCGGCCAGGGCCGGTGCGAGGGCGAGCAGCAGCACGGCAGGGAGGAGTCGCCTCACGACGCCGTCCTCGCCCAGCAGACCGAGCGGCGGTTGCCGGCCTCCCACTCCGCCTCGTGGAACCACGTGTAGCCGAAGTCGTAGTCGAGGGGGTAGCTGAGGGCGGCGCCGACCGACGTCGAGCAGAAGTCCCGGGTGCGCACCTCGACGAGGCGGTCGCCGGGGTAGTCGTCGCCCTTCTCGCCCAGCTTGATGGTCGTGAGGGCCCGCCAGTCGTGCGGCTCGGAGCACGGGATCTTCACCGAGCCCGTGACCGACGGTCCAGCGGCGCACACCATCCAGTCGTCGTCGGGCTTGCCCAGCAGGAGACCCTTGGCCGTCTCCGGGAGGGCGACGTACTCCTTGCTCTGGTCGCCGCCGCCGATGACGTCGCAGCGGTACCAGCGCGAGCCCTTGTCCCACGCCTTCTCCGAGGGGCGGAACCAGGCCCAGCTCACGGTCGTACGCATGACGAGGCTCTCGTCGGCACCCAGGAACCGCTCGAACTTCGAGGAGCAGGTGTCGTAGGCCCAGGCGCCGACGGAGCGGTCGTCGTAGCCCGCGTCGTCGAGGGAGTCGGGGAGCGGGCCGACGGCGTAGGTCTCTGCGGTGTGCTTCTCGGAGCAGTCGACGGTCCGGGTGGCGTTGGTGGGCGCGGCGACGTCCTCCGGGCTCAGCACGCGGCAGGCGCCGAGCTCGGGCGCCACGAGGGCGTCGACCTGGTCGGGGTCGGTGTTGTCGCCCTGCCCGGGATCGGAGCCGCAACCGCTCAGGACCACCGAGGCCACGAGTGCCGTGAGGAGCAGCAGGGTGGGTGCTGCCGCGGGTCGCCGACGGGGGAGCGAAGCGAACAGCAACGCAGACCCTCCTCGGTCGGGCGGCAATCTCGCGAATCCTACCGCCCGACCGGGGGTCGCCCCCTCGTGTGACGGTCAGTGCCGGATCTTCACGATCCGCACCTCGCGGTGGCCGTCACGGGTGGTGATCACCAGCTTCGCGCGCCGGATGTCACCGCGGCGCAGCGCCTGGACGGCGGCGTGCCGGGCGGTGAGCCGTACGTCGTGCTGGCCGCGGTGCAGGGCGGCGGTGCTGCGGGCCAGCAGGCTGCCCCGGTGCAGGCCGGTTCCCTTCACCTTCGCGAGCGCGACCAGCGTCGTCGTCGCTCCCAGGGTGCGGAGCGAGGTCACCGGGACCAGCACCTGGGTGCGGCCCGACGCGCTCGAGACCGACGCCGACGAGGCGACGTGGAGACCGGGGTCCGTCGAGGCGTGGAAGGTGGCGGACGCGGAGTCGTCGGACGCGGTCGCGTCCGGCGTGCTGGTCGAGACCGACGCCGTGTTCGTGATGTCGCCACCGCCGCCCGCCCCGCGGTCGGTCCGGATGCCCACGCACAGCAGCCCGTAGTCCGCGGAGAGCGCCGAACCTGTCGGGTTGTAGAACCGGTACAGCCGGGTGACCGGCTGTGGGTCCGTGCCCAGGCTGACCAGTCCGGGATCCATGTCGGCCCAGGACACGATGCCCTTCTCGTCACCGGCGCACGTGAGGCGAACCTCGACCACCTGGCCGGCCGGCACCGACACGGTGTCGGTGATCTCGCGGAAGACCAGGTCGTGACTGTGGTCCTGCGTGGTGCCCAGCGACCGCGCCAGGCACTGCACGCTGAACGTGCCCGTGCCCGTGGCCGGGGCCGGCGTGTCCACCGTGAAGCGCCAGCCGGTCGAGGTACGCCGGGTGCTGACGGCACCCTGGCCGGCGGTGAACACGAAGCTCGGCGTGATCGCATAGGTGTCCGGACCGCAGGCCAGGTCGATGTCGTGCCGGCCGGCGGCGAGCACCTGGCTGCTCGAGACCGGGCCGGTGACGATCACGGCGTGGCTGTGGTCCTCGCCCGACGTGGTCCGCTCGGTCATGCAGACCACGTTGACCTTGGCCTGGACCTGTCCGGTGGCGTCGTTGCGCACCCGGCCGGTCCAGCCGTGACCGTCCGCGGTGACGCCGCTGGCGAGCACGACGGCGTCGGAGAAGGTGCCGGTGCCGTCGTCGACGTGGTCGAGCCGCACGCTGCCGTCGGTGGCGAGGTAGCCGGTCGGGCAGGTGGCGGTGGCGCTCAGGGTGTCGTTCTCGAAGAGCGACAGGTGACTCTCGACCTTGGTGTAGTCGAGCTGGTGCTGGTGGGTCGTGTCGCCACCCCCACCGATCGGGTCGACGGTGACCACGAGCTGGATCGCCACCGAGGTGCCGGAGGGCACCGGTCCGAGGACGCAGGTGACGTCGTGACCGCTGTGCGTGCACCCCTCGCCCGAGGCGGACACGAACGTGACACCGCCGGGCAGGTGGTCGGTGATCACGGAGTCCAGCGCGCTGCCCGGCCCGGTGTTGCGGGCGGTCAGCGTGTAGGTCACGACGTCACCGGGCGCCGCGTTGGCGTGGTCGACGGTCTTGGTGATCGAGAGCCCCGCACCCTGGTTGACCGGCACGGCGAGCGTGTCGGTGTCGTTCGCGGGGTTGGTGTCCGCTGACGTGGTGCTCACCGTCGCCGACGACGAGACCGGGTTGCCCGGGTGCGCGCCGACCAGGACGGTGACGGTCGGGGACACGCTGTGCCCGGGTGTCAGGGCCGACGGCGCCAGCACGCAGGTGACCGTGCGCGCCGACGAGCTGTAGGTGCAGCCGCTCCCGGCGCTGACGAAGGTCGTGTCCACCGGCACGTCGATGACCACGACCGGGTTGGCCGGCGTGCCGAGGCCGTGGTTGGTCACGGTCGCGGTGAGGGTGAGGCTGTCACCCGCTCCGACGGTCGCCCTGTCGGCGCTCAGGTCGACACCCAGGTCGACCGAGTCGGTGACCGGGGTGTTGGTTGACGCGCTGTCGTTGGAGTGGTCGCTGTCCGGCTCGGACGTGGTCACGGTCGCGGTGGTCGCGACGGCGGCCGGCGCGGACGTGCCGCTCGCGACCTGCCCGACGACCTGGATCTGCGGGACGGTCGCACCTCCGGCCACGGTGCCGAGGACGCAGACGACGTCGCCCGACTCCAGGTGGCAGCGGGGGTCGAGCCCGGCGGCCGTGACGGTCAGGCCGTCCGGCACGGTGAAGCGGACCCGCGAGTCCGCGGCGGGGGAGTCCCCGTTGTTCCTCACGTCCAGCAGCCAGGTGTAGCTGGTGCCGGGCGTGAGCGTGGCCGGATCGCCCTGGATCCGGTTCGTGACCTGGAGGTCGACCGGCCTGACGGTGAGCGTCGCGTGGCCCGTGTTGTTCGCCGCGTTCGGGTCGGTCTCGCGGCCGGCGACGGAGGCGTTGTTGGCGAGCGAGGTCCCGGCGGTGCCGGCGTTCGCCCTGGTGACGACGTGGACCGTGGTGCTGCCGCCGCTGTTCAGGGCGCCCACCAGACAGGTGACCGTCGAGCTGCTGGCCGAGCCGGTGCAGCCGGCGTCCGCCGAGACGAAGGTCAGTCCGGCACCGAGGGTGTCGGTGACGGTCGAGCCGGTGGAGCGCGAGGGTCCGGCGTTGGTGACCGTGAGGTTCCAGGTGACGTTGGCCCCGACGGCGACCGTCGGCGAGGCGGCCGTCTTGACCAGTGCGAGGTCGGCGCGGCTCATCGTGACCGACGTGTCGGTGGAGCTGTTGTTGGACAGGTTCCCGTCCCCGCCGCCGGACACGGTCGCCGAGTTGGCGACGGTGCTCGGCACGTCCTCGGTGACGTTCACCGTCACCGTGATCGTCGGGTACGACGCGGCCGCGGCCAGCGAGTCGCTGCGGGTGCAGGTGACGGTGTTGGCGGCGATCGAGCAGGCCCAGCCGGTGCCGGTGGCCGCGGTCGCCGTGAGGCCGCTCGGCAGGGAGTCGGTGACGGTCACCGGGCCCTGGGTCCTGGCGTCACCGGCGTTGGTGGCGTTGACCAGGTAGGTCCCGGTCTGGCCGCGGACCAGGTCGCCGGAGTGCTGCTTGACGATGGTCAGGTCGGGCGACTTCACGGTGCTGGTGGCGCTGGACTCGGCCGTGAGCGGTGTGCCGAGGCTCTGGCTGTTGAAGCTGGCGGTGGCGGTGTTGCCGATCGTGGTCCCGCTGGCGACCGACGGCGAGGGCCCGTTGACCCGGACGTCGAACGTCAGCGCGTAGGACTTGCCGATCGCGATGGTGCCGCCGGCGCTGCTGGTCGCCCCGGTCCCGAGCCGGGCCACGACGCGGTTGTTGGTGCCGTCGTACTCCGCGACGTCGTCGCCGGCGGCGTCCGTGGCGGTCGTGGCGCTGCCGGCGGGCTGGGTCACCCGGATCGAGCCCGCGACGTACGTCGTGTCCGACGGGATCGGGTCGCGCAGGATGAAGCCGGTGGCGCCGTCCTGGCCGCTGTTGGTGCCGGAGATCGTGTAGCGCAGGACGTCGCCCTGCTCGAGCAGCCCCCCGTTGACGTCGACCGAGGTCTTGGTCTGGATGATCTTCGGGGCGTACAGCTCGGTGGCGAAGGTGACGACACCCGGCGCGTAGACGTCGCCGGCGGTGGTCAGCCCGATCGTCGCGCTGGTGTCGCCGTTGCCGAGGAACGGCTTGCCGACCGTCAGCATCGACTGGTCGACGCCGAGGTTGTTCGGGTAGCTCGGGGTGTTGTTGGTGCGCATCGTGCCGTCCCGGCTGATCCGCGAGTCGAAGAAGTTGGTGGCCGGGTGCTGGGCGTCGCTCAGGGTGCGGCCGTTGAGGCTGGCGCCGTCGCCGACCAGGCCCATGTCGCCCTCGTAGGTCACGAAGCCGACCGTGGTGTTCACGTCACCCGCGGGCGGGGTCGTGAAGCCGGAGACCGAGATGCTGCCGGAGGCCGAGCCGTTGATCGACTTCATGCCGTCGAAGACGGTCAGGTTCCGCGCGGGCTGCGTCGTGTCGCGGTAGGCGACGACCAGGGACCAGCCCGCGAGGGTGTCCTGACCGGTCGAGGCCTGGACGTTGGCGACCGTGTAGGTGCCGTTGCCGGCGTTGCGCACGCGGGTGGTGACGTCGACGAAGCCCTGGTAGACGCCGACCGTGCCGTCGTCGAGCGTGGTGGCGGTCAGTGAGGTGTACGCCGGGTCGCCGGGTGCCTTGAACTTGACGGTGTTGCGGGCGCCGGTGTTCGGGGCGTCGTTGCCGCCGGATCCCGCGTCGGTGCGGGCTCCCCAGTAGAGGCCGGCGAAGAGGATGGTGCTGCCGGCGGGGGTGGTCACCGTCGACTTGCTGGAGTTGAACGTCGAGGAGTCGCTGTCCGCGTCGATGAACACCATCTTGAAGTTGTTGTTGATGATGTCCTGGTTGGCTGACGTGCCGATCGCCGCCTGCTGGGCCGCGGCACAGTCGCCGTCGCTGGACGGGCACGTCATCAGCGTGTTGCCGAAGATGTCGATGTCGCCGGTGTCGTTGGTCGAGAACCGGACGGCGAAGTTGCGGTCGGCGGTCGCGGCCGAGGCCGACGAGACAGGGAGGACCGCGAAGACCCCCAGGACGAGGGCCGTTCCGAGAGCCCCGCGCAGCAGGGTGGTGAGGAGCGGGCGCACGGCCCTTCGGAGATTCGTGGACGACATGCGCCCGACCTTCGGCGCATCCCTCTGCCACACGACGGTAAACGCCGATCTTGTGCATCAGTTGTGGAGAAGGTAACGGCTGTGGAGAAGGTAACGGCAGACCCACAATCCCCGTTGGTCGAGGAGGTCGCGCAGCGGCACATGCGCGGGCGTGTCTCCCGGCGGTGGCCGGGAGCGGGTGCTACACCGAGAGGGTGCGTCTGCCGGAGTCCACGCTCGACGGGATCGAGTCGCGCGCCGAGGGACGCGCGGCGACCTGGGGTCGGCGCGCCTTCCTGCTGCTCCTGCTCGCGTTGGTGGCGGCTGGCATGGCTGGTCTCCTCGGGGTGGCGACGACGTCGTCGACGGCCGAGGGTGGCGGCTACGAGCTGACCCTCGAGCACGCGACCCGGGCCCGCGCCGGCCTGGACGTGCCATGGCAGGTGACCGTCCACCAC
Source organism: Nocardioides sp. (assembly GCA_025965295.1). GTDB lineage: Bacteria > Actinomycetota > Actinomycetes > Propionibacteriales > Nocardioidaceae > Nocardioides. The sequence goes on along the minus strand of JAOPXF010000497.1, from coordinate 1,235 downwards.
CCGGGGGGCTTCGGCAAGAGCCTCACGCTGGCGGTCACCGGCGACTACTTCGACATCTACGAGACCCAGGGTTTCACGCCCGACGCGTCCGCCGCGACCCGCGACGGGGACACCCTCTACCTCACCTTCGACGCCCCACCCGGCGACACCTTCGTCGTCGCCTACGACGCCTACATCCAGCCGTCCAGCCAGCAGGGCCGGGCCGGGTCGGTCAGCGTGCTGGTGGACGGGAGCCGCGAGGCCACCGTCGACTTCCGCACCCGGCTGCTGCCCTGACCCGGTCCCGCCAGGAGAGAGAGGAACCAGCGTGGAGATCGTCGTACGTGCCCTGGTGGTCTTCGCGTTCCTGTGGGTCGTCACCCGCGCCGTCGGCCGCTCGACACTCGGTGAGCTGAGCACCTTCGAGCTGCTGCTCTACGTGACCATGGGTGACCTGGTCCAGCAGGGCGTCACCCAGCAGGACTACTCGGTCACGGCCGCGATGCTCGCGGTCGGAACGTTCGCACTGCTCACCGTCGGGCTCTCGTGGCTGCAGTGGCGGTTCCCGCGCGCCCGGCCACTGGTGTCGGGTCGCGCCGTGCTCGTCTTCGCGGACGGTGCGCCGGTCGAGGAGGCGATGCGTGAGCAACGGCTCGCCCTCGCCGACCTGCTCGTCGCCGCGCGGGAGGAAGGCATCCGGCGCACGTCCGACATCGAGTACGCCGTCCTCGAGGCCGACGGCAGGCTGGCGTTCTTCACCCGCGACCCCGAGCCGTCCGGGGCCGCGGAGAAGCCGGCACCCGGCTAGCGAGCGGCGGTCAGTCGGTCAGCAGCGCCGCGAGCGTCCCGCCGAGCTCGTACGCCGCCGCGCGCTCGGCGTCGCCGACCTCGCCCAGCACCTCGAGCACGTCGGCCGCCTGCCGCCACGGGAGCGCCTGCACGATCGACCCGACCGAGCGGACCGCCCCGGTCGTGTCGTAGCGCCCGTGCACCCACAGGCCGTAGGGCTTGCGACCACCTCCGGTCGGGCCGGCCGAGCCGTCGTCGGTCAGGGCCCCGCCGGCCTCCAGGAAGATCGTGTCGAAGAAGTGCTTGAGGGCGCCGCTCATGTAGCCGAAGTTGGCGGTGGTGCCGAGCAGGTAGCCGTCGGCCGCGAGCACGTCGTCCGCCCGGGCCTCGAGCGCCTCCCGGACCACCACCTCGACGCCGGCGATCTCGTCGTCGTTGGCCCCGGCGACCACCGCGTCGGTCAGCGA
>JAOPXF010000484.1 GCA_025965295.1 Nocardioides sp. | reverse complement strand
TGCCGCCGAACGGGTCGCCGCCGAAGAACGGGATGCTGGACAGGTCGATGTCGACGTTGATGGCGTTGTCGCGGGTGGCCGACCGGACGACGTTGACGAGCCAGGTGTTGAGCGAGTGGCCCGAGCGTGCCGCCATCTCCTCGGCCCTGGCCTTGACGGACTCGGGGATCCGCAGCGAGATGCGGGCGACGCCGCCCTCCTCCTCCATCTCCTCGGCCGACGGGGGCGTCGGCGGGGCGGGTGGGGCGGGCGGGGTCATCGTGGGTGCCTGGACGACGAAGTCGAGCTCGCGGCCGTTGAGCCTGACGTCGACGCTGCCGGAGGGCATCTCCGCGGTGATCTCCGCGGCCGCCTGGGAGATGGCCTCCATCAGCGCGAGGCGCGCGGACGGGTCGAGCGCGAAGGTCAGTCGCTCGGCGGCCTGGCGGGTCTCGGGACCCGCGGCGTCCGCGGCGGCGACGAGGTCGCGGCGGAGGCTGTCGATGTACGGCGTGATGTCCATGTGCATCAGCGTGACATCACTGTGATGTCAAGTCAAGCAAATTCTGACATCACTTGGCGTCAGACTGCCGTGCGTATGACGCCAGTGCCAGTGGCGGCGCTCAGGCGTAGGCCGCACGGCGCGTGGGTACTACGGTGTGCACGCCGTCACGTTCTCCTCGGAAAGGTCGTCCATGGCATCCCCCATGAGCATCACCGCACTGGCGAGCGACACGATCATCAACGCCGGCGCCGTCGACTACCTAATCCTCGCGGTCTACTTCGTCTTCGTCCTCGGCATCGGCGTGATGGCCAGTCGCGGGGTCTCGGACTCGGTGGACTTCTTCCTCTCCGGGCGTTCCCTGCCGGCGTGGGTCACGGGCCTGGCGTTCATCTCGGCCAACCTCGGGGCCGTCGAGATCATGGGCATGTCGGCCAACGGGGCCGAGTACGGCCTGCCGAGTGTGCACTACTTCTGGATCGGCGCCATCCCGGCGATGCTCTTCCTCGGCGTCGTGATGATGCCGTTCTACTACGGCTCGAAGGTGCGCTCGGTCCCCGAGTTCATGAAGAGGCGCTTCGGCACCGGGGCGCACCTGGTCAACGCCATCTCGTTCGCGGTCGCCCAGCTGCTGATCGCGGGCATCAACCTCTACCTGCTCGGCAGCATCGTGCACGCCCTGCTCGGGTGGCCGCTGTGGGTGGCACTCATCGTCGCCGCAGCCATCGTGCTGTCCTACATCACCCTGGGCGGGCTCAAGGCCGCGATCTACAACGAGGTGCTGCAGTTCTTCGTCATCGTGGCGGCACTGACCCCGCTGACCATCATCGGCCTGCGCAAGGTGGGCGGCTGGGGCGGTCTCACCGACAAGATCACGTCCGCGGCCGTCAAGAACGGCACGTCCGCCGGCGACCAGCTGAACTCATGGCCCGGCAATGACATCTCGGGCTTCAGCTCCGACCTGCTCTCCGTGGTCGGCATCGTCTTCGGGCTCGGGTTCGTGCTCTCGTTCGGCTACTGGACGACGAACTTCGTCGAGGTGCAGCGGGCGATGGCATCCGACTCGATCGCCTCCGGGCGGAAGACGCCGGTGATCGGCGCCTTCCCGAAGATGTTCATCCCGTTCATCACGATCGTTCCGGGCATGATCGCCGCCGTCTCGGTCAGCGAGATCATCGAGGTGAAGGCCGGTGGCTCGGTCCCCGGTGGTTCGTCCGGGAAGGGCGTGGCCTACAACGACGCGCTGCTCTACCTGATGCGCGACGTCCTGCCCAACGGCTTGCTCGGCCTGGCGATCGCCGGCCTGCTGGCGGCCTTCATGGCCGGCATGGCCGCCAACATCTCGGCCTTCAACACCGTCGTGAGCTACGACCTCGTCCAGGAGTACCTCGTCAAGGACAGGGACGACAGCTTCTACCTCCTGGTCGGCCGGATCGCGACGGTCGCCGCCACCGTGATCGCCATCTTCACCGCCTCGCTGGCCGGCAACTTCAGCAACATCATGGACTACCTCCAGACGCTCTTCGGGTTCTTCAACGCACCGCTGTTCGCCACCTTCATCCTCGGCATGTTCTGGAAGCGGATGACCGCCACCGCCGGATGGGTCGGACTCGTCGCGGGCACGGGCTCCGCGATCCTGGTGTGGGCACTGACCAGCTTCGGCAACCCCTGGACGCTGCCGGGCCAGGGATCGGCCTTCCTGGCCGCGTCGGTGGCCTTCGTCGTCGACATCCTGCTCAGCATCGTGGTCTCGCTGATGACCGCGCCGAAGACCTCCGCGGAGCTCAACGGCCTGGTCTACTCCGAGACCCCGCGCGAGGACCTGGTCGACGCGAACGAGGCGTCGCACCCGTGGTACCAACGCACGATCCCGCTCGCGGGCATCGCCCTGGTCATCGTCGTCATCCTGAACATCCTGTTCTGAGGAGCCCATATGAGCGTCAACACGACCCAGAAGCAGCACACCGCAGGCATCCTCGACATCCGCAACGTCATCGGCGCGCTGCTCGGGATCTATGGGGTCATCCTGACCCTGATGGGGCTCTTCGGCGACACGGAGACCGACAAGACGGACGGGATCAACGCCAACCTCTGGGCGGGCCTGATCATGCTGGCGGTCGGCATCTTCTTCGTCGCCTGGGTCCGGGTCAAACCGGTGGTGGTCCCCGAGGATCTCGACACCGGCGGCGACGACCCGGCGTACATGGAGAAGCACTGACCGGTCACCGGTCGCCCGCGGGTGCACTGCCCGCGGGCCGGGGTCCCCGGACGACGACGGTGTCGATGAGCCCGGCCCTGCCGTAGAGGTCGACCGTGAGCGGACAGGCCCCCGACGCGTCGGGCAGGCCCAGCGACAGCTCGAGCGCCGGCCGGGAGCCCAGCTCCGCGGGGCGAGGGACTCCGCACAGGTCGGCGGGCGGCACGCGGTGCTGGACCGCAAGCACGGGGGTCACGTACGTCGTGCCGTCGAGACCCACCAGGCCGGTCTCGTCCCGCACCCGTGACAGGGCGACCGGCCAGCTCGACCGGTCCGCGCCCCGGTCGCGGGTCAGTGTCTGCCTGCCATCCCCGTCGACGTACACGGAGGCCGTTGCGGCGAACGGAGGCGCCGGGCCGCGCCCGACGGCGAAGTCGACGAACGCCCAGGCGGCGGCACGGTCGCGGTACTCCGTGCCGCAGGCACCGGACCTGCGCCCGGCCGCGGTCAGCACGACCGTCTCGCCGGGCTGGAAGCGCGCACCGGTCGCCGGGCTGGTCGCGAGCACGAGTCCCGGCGGCTCGCACGCGGACACCCGCTCGACCCGCACCCGGAGGGCGAAGCGGCGCAGGCGCTCGGTGGCGTCGCGGGCGCGGTAGCCGAAGAGCGAGGGCAGCTGGTCGCCGCGCAGGGCGGACGGCAGCCCGGACGGCTCGGGCAGTGACGCCGGGTCCTCGCGGTCGGGGTCGCGGACCAGGGACAGCGCCGTGCCGGCGGCGACCAGGGCGAGGAGGGTGAGCGGCACCGCCCAGCGTCGCGACCATTGCGGGCCCGGAGCGGTCGACGTGGGCTCCGGCGGCTCCACGAGCACCGTGTCGCCGGCCTGAGCCAGCAGGTGCCGGGCCGCGTCGGCGTCGGGGGCGCCCAGCAGCTCCCGTGCGCTCGTCGCCAGCGCGGGCAGTTCCCTCGCGCGTAGGTCGAGGGAGTCGGCGGCGTCCCGGTCGGTCAGGTGCGCGAAGTACAGCAGGACGGCGGCGTCGCGTACGTCGTCCGCGCCCTCGGCCAGGGCCCGGCGGACCGCGAGGCCCTCGTCGTCGAGCCCGGCCGGCTGGTCGGGCCGCCCCCGTGGCTGCGCCTCGTCAGGGTGCGAGAGCCGGTCTGCGAGCACCGCCCGGTGCAGCTCGCGCAGTACGACGGGGTCCGGGTCGTCGGCGCGCCGGACCCGGCGGTCCAGCGCTCGGAGGGTCTGCGCCACGAGCTCGCGGGCACGGTCGAGGGGGCGGCCCATCAGGACGGCGGCGCGCACCAGGAGCGGGTGGCGTGCGGCAACGTACTCCTGCGGGTCCATCCGGCCCCCTCCCGCTCCACCGTACGTGCGTGACGGGCGGCCCCCCGGAAACGACAGGGTCGCGGACCTCGTGCACTGCTGCACGCTGTCCGCGACCCCGCTCGCGCCTCGTCTCAGAGGTCGAAGAGCGACCCCGACTCGTCGATGTCGACGCCGGTCTTCGGCTCCTCGGACTCCGTCGGCTCCTCGGCACCCTCGGCCTTCGGCTCCGGCTTGTCGGCCTTCGGTGCCTCGGGCTCCGGCGACTCCTCGGCCGTCGTCTCGGCCGCGGGAGCGTCGCCGCTCGCGCTGCCGGCGGCGGCGGTCGCGGCCGCGCTGATCGCCGCACCGGGGCTGAGGTCCGAGGCGTCGTCGGGCGAAGCCTGCTCCGGCTCGGGCTCCTTCGCCTCGGGCTCGGGCTCGGGCTCCTTCGCCTCGGGCTCCGGCTCGGGCTCCTTCGCCACGGGCTCGGCGGGCGCCGCCGCGGCGGCGGGCTCGGGTGGCTCGTTGTAGAAGAGCGACCTGCCCTCTGGGATCTCGGCCGTGGGCGCAGCCTGCTTCGGCGCAGCCTGCTTCGGCGCCGCCGCGTCGGGCTCGGGCTCCTTCGCCTCGGGCTCGGGCTCCGGCTCCTTCGCCTCCGGCTCGGACTCCTTCGCCTCCGGCTCGGACTCCTTCGCCTCGGGCTCGGCCGTGGCGGCCGGCTCGGGGGCGGCCGTGGGCTCCGGGGCCTCGATGTCGAAGAGTGACCCCGTCGGGATCTCGCTCGTCGGCGCGGCCTTCGGCTCGGGCTCAGCGGCCTTCGGCTCGGGCGCGTCGGCCTTTGCCTCGGGCTCGGGCTCGTCGGCCTTGTCCGCCGGCTCGGGCTCGGGCTCGTCGGCCTTCGCCTCGGGCTCGGCGGCCGCCTTCTTCGGCTCCTCGGCGGGGGCGTCGAAGTCGAACAGCGACCCGCTCGAGCCCAGGTCGGAACCTGCGGCCGCGGCGGGCGCGGCGGGCTCCTCCTCGGCCTGCTCGGGCTCGAGTTCCCTCGCCGCGTCGGCCTTCGGCTCGGCCTTCGGCGTCGCCTGGGGCTCCGGCTCGTCGGAGCCGAGGTCGAAGAGCGAGCCCCCGGACTTCGCGGGCTCGGCGGCCTTGGCCGCGGGCCCCTCGGCCGCCGCGGTGTCGGCGGGCTCGGCCTTCTCCTCCGGCTCGTCGGCGGGAGTGTCGAAGAGCGACGACCCGCCGCCCGAGGTGCTGGCCTTGGCGGCCGGACCGACGTCCTCGGTCTTGGTGACGGTCTCCTCGGTCTGGGTCGCGTCGCCGGCCTCCGGCTCGCTCTTGGTGGCCTCGTCCTCCGTGCCGGGCTTCGCTGCCGGAGCGGCCTTCGCGCTGCCGCCGGGCTTGGTCCGGGTGGCGACCTCGCCCTTGACCGAGGCGAGCAGCATCTGCGCGACGTCGAGGACCTCGACCTCCTCACGCGCCTCGCCCTTGGCCTGCTGGGCGGTCAGGCCGTCGGAGAGCATCACCCGGCAGAAGGGGCAGCCCACGGCGATCTGGTCGGCGCCGGTCGCGACCGCCTCGACCGTGCGGTTGACGTTGATCCGCTCGCCGATGTTCTCCTCCATCCACATGCGCGCGCCACCGGCGCCGCAGCAGAAGGAGGTCTCGGAGTTGCGCGGCATCTCGACGAAGTCGGCGCCGGGCAGCACCTGCAGCAGCTCGCGCGGCGGGGTGTAGACCCCGTTGTGGCGGCCGATGTAGCACGGGTCGTGGTAGGTGATCGAGCGCTTCTCGGCGCCGGCACCTTCCTTGACCGGGGTCAGCTTGCCCTCCCGCACCAGCCGGTTGAGCAGCTGGGTGTGGTGGACGACCTCGAGCTCGATCCCGAACTCCTGGTACTCGTTCTTGAGCGTGTTGAAGCAGTGGGCGCAGGTCGAGACGACCTTCTTGACCTTGTACTCCTTGAACGTCTCGACGTTCTGCTGCGCCAGGCCCTGGAACACGAACTCGTTGCCGGCCCGCCGCGCCTGGTCGCCGGTGCAGGTCTCGCCGTTGCCCAGGACGCCGAAGGAGACCCCGGCCATGTCCAGGAGCTCGGCCACGGCCCGGGTCGTCTTCTTCGCGCGGTCCTCGTAGGCGCCGGCGCAGCCGACCCAGAACAGCCACTCGACCTCGTCGAGGGACTCGATGTCGTCACCCACGACCTTCACGTCGAAGGGGAGGTCCTTGGCCCAGTCCATGCGGGCGGTGGCCGACATGTTCCAGGGGTTGCCCTTGTTCTCCAGGCCACGGAACAGCTGGTTCAGCTCGGCCGGGAAGTTGGACTCCACCAGCACCTGGTAGCGCCGCATGTCGACGATGTGGTCGACGTGCTCGATGTCGACGGGGCACTGTTGCACGCAGGCGCCGCAGGTGACGCAGGACCACAGCACGTCCGGGTCGATGACGCCGGAGCCGTCCTCGGGCATGTAGAACCAGTCGTCGCCGGTGTCGCCCACCAGCGGCCGGTCCACCTCCTTCTGGAGGGTGTCGCTGCCCGCGAGCAGCTTCTCGCGCTTGCCCTCGCTGGCCAGGAGGTACGGCGCCTTCGCGAACGAGGCGTCCCGCAGCGCCATGATCATCAGCTTGGGGGAGAGCGGCTTCTCGGTGTTCCAGGCCGGGCACTGCGACTGGCAACGGCCGCACTCGGTGCACGTGGCCATGTCGAGCAGGCCCTTCCAGGTGAAGTCCTCGACAG
>JAOPXF010000455.1 GCA_025965295.1 Nocardioides sp. | reverse complement strand
AGGCCGCGAAGTCACGCGCCGGGTCGCGCTCGGCGAGCGGCAGCGAGTCGGAGTAGCCGGTGGCGGCGACCACGCGGTCGGGGCCCAGCGCGCGGACGGCCGCCGCCAGCAGGAAGGCGCTGTCGGCGCCCCCGCTGTAGGCGACCAGCACCGAGCCCCGGGCGCGGAGGTCGGCCTCCAAGGCGGCCAGACGGGCGTCGAGCAGGTGCGCCTCCAGCCACTCCGGAAACTCGGCGAGGCTGTCCAGGACCACGTGGGTGCCGGCCGCGACCAGCTCCTCGCGGGTGCAGCCCCCGGTCAGCACCGAGACGCTGACGACTCCGGCGGCCAGCGCCCCCTCCACGTCGTGCACGTGATCGCCGACGTAGACGGCCGCACCCTCGGACCGGAGCACGTCGGCCTTGCCCACGCCCCAGACCCAACCCTCGACGTGATCGACGTCGAGGCCGAGGTGCTCGACGTGCAGCCGCGCGTTGGCGGGGTACTTGCCGGTGACGACGAGGACGCGCCCGCCGTGGCGGCGTACGGCAGCGAGGGCCTCGTGGGCGCCGGCCAGGACGGGAACGGGGCGTACCGCGTGGTCGGGGTAGAGGGCCCGGAAGCGGTCGCCCGCGGGGCCGACGGCCTCCTCGGCCAGGTGCCCGGACAGGAGGGCCTCGAGCGGCGGGCCCAGCCGGGCCGTCATCTCCGCGACGGGGAACTCCACGCCGAGCTCGGCACCGAGGGCACGCAGGGTGGCGTCGAACCCGGGGACCGTGTCGATCAGCGTCATGTCGAGGTCGAAACCGACCACGAGCGGCGAGGTCGATCGGGTCTCCGGCATGGCCCAAGGGTAGGCACCGGCTGGCGTCCGACCCCAATCGCCTGTCACGCTCTTCCCCCGTGCGTCAGAATGGACGTTTCGGGACCTCTGAGACGGGTGGGACGAGTGGTGGGGACGACGACCGGTCGCACCGTGCCGGGGCGCGTCGTACGACGCGTCCTGGGCGCGGCCACGCTGACGGCCGCCCTCCTCACGGGGCTGCTCGCCGCACCGCTCCCGGCCGGTGCCGCGCCCGTGGCCACGGGCCCGGACCAGCTCTACCTCGTCACGCTCGCCGGGCCGGGTGAGGCGGGCTACCGCGGCGTGCTCCCGCACTCCATGCACCAGCTGGAGCTGCGCCGCGAGCAGAACCTCGTCCTGGGCAGCGTCCAGGCACCGCCCCCGGTCTACCGCTGGACCACGGCGCTCAACGGGTTCGCCGTACGCCTCAGCCGCAGCCAGGCCACCGAGCTGGCCGCCAACCCCGACGTCGCGCTGGTCGAGAGGAACGTCGTACGCCGGCTGGCCGGCAGCGCCGCGTCGGCCACCCCCGGGCCGCGTCCCGGCCATGCCACCCGCGGCGGCGCCGGCACGGTGATCGGGGTGGTCGACTCCGGGATCGCGCCCGAGAACCCGCTCTTCTCCGCGGTGCCCGGGCTCGGTCGCTCGCCCCGCGGCTTCCGTGGCGAGTGCAGCACGGGTCCGGAGTGGCCGGCGGGCAGCTGCAACCGCAAGCTCGTGGGCGCGCGCTGGTTCGTCGAGGGCTTCGGCGCCGACCGCGTCCGCACCACCTCCTCCCTCTCCCCCCGCGATGACGACGGCCACGGGACGCAGATGGCGTCGGTGGCCGCCGGCAACGCCGGGGTCTCGGTGCGGGTCAACGACCAGCGTCTCGGCAGCTACGGCGGCGTGGCCCCGCAGGCCCGGCTCGCGGTCTACAAGGCGTGCTGGACCGCCCCGGACCCCGCGGACGACGGATGCGCCACCGCCGACCTCGTGACCGCGATCGACCAGGCCACGGCAGACGGCGTCGACGTGCTCAACCTCTCGGTCGGTGGCCCCGCCGAGTTCGACACCGTCGAGCGCGCTCTGCTCGGCGCCGCGGAGGCCGACGTCGTCGTCGTGGGCGCGGCCGGCAACGGGGGCGCCGGCTCGTTCGCCGCCCACCCCAGCCCCTGGGTGACGACCGTCGGAGGCACCACCGGCGTCGTACGCCGCGGCCAGGTCCGCCTGCCGTCGGGTGTGGGCTTCAACGGGGCCATGGCCTCCACCCGCGGGGTCGGCCCGGCCCGGGTCGTGATCGGGTCGCGGGTCGCCGCCCCGGAGGCCACCCGCGACGACGCCCGGGTCTGCACGCCCGGGAGCCTCGACGCGGCCCGCGTCGCCGGAGCCGTCGTGCTGTGCGACCGGGGGGTCATCGGCCGCGTCGACAAGTCCGCAGCCGTCGAGCAGGCCGACGGCGTGGGCATGGTGCTCGCGAACACCGCGGCGGGCTCGGTCGACGCCGACTTCCACAGCGTCCCCACCGTCCACCTCCACCGCGCCGACGCCCGCGCGCTGCGCGCCTGGCTGGCCGGGCACCCCGATGGCCGGATCAGCCTGCGCCCGCTCGGCGTCGAGCACACCGCCGCCCGGGTCACCCGGTTCACCGCCGGTGGCGACCCGACCGGTGCCGTCCTCAAGCCGGACGTCGTCGGGCCCGCTGTGGGCATCCTCGGCGCCGTACCTCCCGACGTCCGCAGCACCCGCTGGGACTTCGTATCCGGCACGTCCGCCGCCACCGCGCGCACCAGCGGGGCGGCCGCCGTGCTGCTCAGCCGGCACGGTTGGTCCCCCAGCGTGGTCCGCTCGGTCCTCGCCACCAGCGCCGCCCGGGTCGGCGGCGCGTCGGCGCTGCGCGAGGGCGCCGGCCTGGTGCGACCCGGCCGGGCGGGTGCCCAGTGGCTGGCGTACGTCGTCGAGCCCTCCCGCTACCGCGCCTGGCTCGAGGGCTCTGTCGACGACCTGAACACGCCGTCGGTGCTGCTCACCGGCAGCCAGGACTCCGCTCGGCGAACGATCACCAACCTCGGTCGCCGCGCGATGTACTTCTCCTCGTCCGCCCGGGGGTTCACCCGCCACTCGGTCGACGTCACGCCGGCGGCGGTCCGGCTGGCGCCCGGCGAGCGCGCGACCTTCACGGTCCGGGTCACCCGTGCCGGCGGCGCGGTCCCGCTCGACGACGGCTGGGTGACCTGGCTCGGCGCCAACGGCAGCCGGGCCCGGATCCCGGTCGTCATCACCAGATAGCGGGTCAGCGGTCTCGGCTTCATCATGAGAAAGGGCGAAGTGTCACTTCTCATGATGAATTCGCCGTGAGAAGTGCAGACTCGACCACTTCTCATGGTGAAACAGCGACGCGAAACCGACCTCCCACTCAGCCCAGGCCGAGCTCCTTGGCGGTCTCCTCGCGCATCTGGACCTTGCGGATCTTGCCGGTGACGGTCATCGGGAACTCCTCGACGACCCGGACGTAGCGGGGGATCTTGTAGTGCGCCAGCTTGCCGGTGGCGTACGCGCGGACCGCGTCGGCGTCGAGCGGGTCGGCGCCGGCCTTGACCTTGATCCAGGCGCAGAGCTCCTCGCCGTAGCGCTCGTCGGGGACACCGATCACCTGGACGTCCTCGATGTCGGGGTGGGCGTAGAGGAACTCCTCGATCTCACGCGGGTAGATGTTCTCGCCGCCGCGGATCACCATGTCCTTGATCCGCCCGACGATGTTGCAGTACCCGTCGTCGCGCATCTCGGCGAGGTCGCCGGTGTGCATCCAGCCGTCGGCGTCGATGGCGTCCGCGGTCTTGTCCGGGTCCTCCCAGTAGCCGAGCATCACCGAGTAGCCCCGGGTGCAGAACTCCCCCGGCCGGCCGCGCTCGACGGTCTCCCCGGTGACCGGGTCGACGACCTTGATCTCCACGTGCGGGTGCACCCGGCCGATCGTGGCGGTACGCCGGTCGAGGTCGTCGTCGGCCCGCGTCTGGCACGAGACCGGGCTGGTCTCGGTCATGCCGTAGGCGATCGACACCTCGGCCATGTGCATGTCCTCGACGCAGCGCTTCATCACCTCGACCGGGCAGACCGAACCGGCCATGATGCCGGTCCGCAGCGAGGAGAGGTCGTGCTCGGCGAACGTGGGGTGGTTCTGCATGGCGATGAACATTGTCGGCACGCCGTAGACGCCGGTGCAGCGCTCGGCCTCGATCGTGCGGAGCGTGACCTCGGGGTCGAAGCCGGGGGCCGGGATCACCATCGTGGCGCCGTGCGAGGTGCACCCCAGGTTGGCCATCACCATGCCGAAGCAGTGGTAGAAGGGCACCGGGATGCAGAGCCGGTCCTGCTCGCTCAGGTTGATCAGCTCGGTCGTGAAGTAGCCGTTGTTGAGGATGTTGCGGTGGCTGAGGGTGGCGCCCTTGGGCCGACCGGTGGTGCCGGACGTGTACTGGATGTTGATCGGGTCGTCCGGGCCCAGGCTCGCCAGCCGGACCGCGACGGCGTCGTCGGGCAGTCCCTCGCCCTCGGTGACGAGGGCGGCCCAGTCGTCGGTGTCGACGTACACCGTGCGCTCCAGCGCGGGGCACTCCCCGGCGACCTCCTCGACCATCGCGCGGTAGTCGCTGGTCTTGAACGCGGTGGCCGCGAGCAGCAGCCTCAGACCGCTCTGGTTGACCGCGTAGGCGAACTCGTGGGTGCGGTACGACGGGTTGACGTTGACGAGGACCGCACCGACCTTGGCGGCGGCGTACTGGACCAACGTCCACTCCGCGCAGTTCGGCGCCCAGATCCCGACCCGGTCGCCCTTCTCGATGCCCGCCGCCATCAGCCCGCGGGCCAGCGCGTTCACGTCCCGGTCGAGCTCCGACCAGGTCCAGCGGCGACCGCTCGCGACCTCGACCAGCGCCTCCCGGTCGGGGTGTGCGGCCGCCGTCCGCTCGAGGTTGGCCCCGATGGTCTCCTCCAGCAGGGGCGGCTCGAGCTCACCCTTGGCGTAACTCTCCATGGGGCGCAACCTACGCCCCGCCCGGCTGGCCGGCCGCTCAGCCGGGAACCGAGCCGGTCACGCGGACTTCCGCTCGGCCATCTCGACCAGCGCCGCCAGAGCCCTGGGCGCGTCCTCGGTGACCATCGGGCCGACCTCGTCCGCGGCGGGTCCCTCGATGATGGTCCAGACCGTGACCTCGGCGCCGTCGTCGGTGGCCCGCACCTCGTGGTCGACGCTGATCACCAGGTCGCCCATCGTCACCCGGTCGAGGTAGCGCTTACCCGGCTCGACGATCTCGAGCACGAAGGTCGCCGAGACCCCGCTGGTCAGCACCATCGAGCCGGCCGCGCCCTCCGCGAAGTGACCCTCGAGGGCGACCTGCTGGACCGCGGGGTCCCAGCAGTGCCAGCTGCCGACGTCGCTCCACAGGGCCCACACGTCGGCCGGGCTCGCGGTCGTGGTCACGGTGTGCTCGTGCTCGAAGGTCATCCCAGCAACCTAGAGGCTCCGGTCATGCGTCGGGAAGGACCGAGCGCAGGTAGCTCGCCACCTCGTCGTCGTCCCAGCCGCGCGACTCGCGCAGCCCGGTCGCGATCATCGCGAGGTACGCCGGCGAGGGCGGCGCGTGCGGGACGTGGCCGGCCCCGTGCGGAGAGGTGAACGTGAGCAGCGGCGCGCCGGCGTGCCTGCCGACCTCGACCAGGGTCTCGTAGCGGCCGGGGCCGACGGTGTGGCGGCCACCCTCGAGCGGCCCCATCACGACCTGCTCGAGCGGGTCGTCGGGCTGCGGGACCCGGTACATCTCCTGGGCCGCGATGTCGGCGAGCTGCCCGGCGGTGACCAGGAAGCCGCGGGCGGCCGTGAAGCCCGGGGTGTCGTGGTCGTAGAACGCCACGCCGCCGCCCCACTGCGGCGACTCCCCCGCGAAGTACGTCGTGCCCGGCAGGTCGACGGGGATGGTCCGGGCCGGCGGGGTGCGGTCGCGGGCACCGGGATTCACCCGCGTGCCACCCGGAGGACACCCGCCCTCGAGGTAGCAGGCGAGCCGCCCGGCAGACATGTTGGAGCCGTAGCTGACGTACCAGACGTGGGACCCGACCCGGCCACCTCCGCGAGGCGCCACCGGTCTCAGGCCTCCTGGACGACCGACATCCGGCGGTCGCCGAACCGCACCAGGTCGCCGTCGCGCAGGCTCGTCGGCTTGCCCGCCGTGAGCTCGCGCGAGACGCCCTGCCGGATCAGGATCGAGCCGTTCGTCGACCCGCGGTCCATCACGACCAGCACGCCGTCCGGGGCCACCTGGAACTGCGCGTGCGTCTTCGACAGCGACATGTCGCCGGAGCGGAGCGGCACCAGGTGCCGGACCGGCTCTCCGGCGCGCGCCTCGGGGCGGCGACCGACGAGGGCGAGCCCCTCGACGAGGAAGCTCTCGCCGGTGTCGAACGTGACCCGCCAGCGGGCCAGCGTCCCACCGTCGGAGCGCATCACGGTGCGCTCGGCCGTGGAGTGTCCACCCGACGCGGCTCGGGGCGCCGCGGGAGCCTGCGGCGGTGCGGTCTGGGCGGTCTGGGCGGTCGGCGGCGGGCCGACGAGCGGGTAGCCCAGGCCGCTGCGAGCACCCAGCGGCGGTGACTGCGGTGCGGCGGGCTGGGGCGCGGCGGGCTGGGGCGCGGCGG
>JAOPXF010000454.1 GCA_025965295.1 Nocardioides sp. | reverse complement strand
ACCTACACCGCACCCAGGACGACCGGGTCCTCGCACGCCCGCGCGAAGGCGTCGATGCGGGCCCGGATCTCCCGCCCGAGCAGCCACTGGCCGATCGGCTCGGCGACCATCCGCAGCCACGACGGGCGCACGGAGTAGGTGTACTTCCACACCGCCCGGGTGCCGGCGACGCCGTCGCGGGTCTCGGGCACGAAGCGCCAGCCGCCGCCGAACGAGTCGAAGAACCACGGGCCGGACACCATCGTCATGCCGACCGAGGTGGGCGGCCGGTAGGAGACGTACTCGCTCACCATCCGCGGCCCCACCCGGGCCCGGGTGAGCGTGCGGACGCCCTTGGCCGGTCGCTCGGCGTCGATCAGCTGCTGGTGCCGGATGAAGGGGTCCCAGCGCAGCCGGACCTCGCCGGTCGTCTGGGACACCGCGAAGGCGGTCTGCGTCGCGACCGGGACCCATGTCTCCGCCGTCACCTGGGGCATGACCAGGACCCTGCCACACTCGTGGGCATGCCATCACTGAGCGACTTCTCGGCCCGCGCCCTCGACGGCACCGACGTGGACCTGTCGGCGTACGCCGGTCAGGTCGTCCTCGTGGTCAACACCGCCTCCCAGTGCGGCTACGCCTCCCAGCTGCCGGGGCTCCAGCAGCTGCACGACGCGTACGCCGATCGCGGCTTCAGCGTCCTGGGCTTCCCGAGCGACCAGTTCAAGCAGGAGCCCCTCGGCGACGAGGAGATGTCGACGGTGTGCGAGCGCAACTTCGGGGTCAGCTTCCCGATGTTCGCCAAGATCGCCGTCAACGGGCGCGACACGCACCCGCTCTACCAGTGGCTGCGGTCCGAGAAGAAGGGCCTGCTCGGCGCCCGGATCAACTGGAACTTCACCAAGTTCCTCGTCGACCGGGAGGGCCGGGTCGTCGGCCGCTTCGGGCCCTCGACGGAGCCGGCGCAGCTGACCGCGGACATCGAGAACGCGCTGGCCGCCTGATGACGACCTTCAGGGCCACCACCACGGCCGAGGCCGTGGTGGCCGCGCCCCGCCAGGCCATCTGGGACGTGCTGGTCAGCCCCGAGCTGGTCGCCGAGCTGACGCCCTTCCTCAAGGGCATCACCGCGGACGGCGACCTGTGGCGCTGGGAGATGAGCGGGCTGGACGTGCTCGGCGTCAAGGTGGCCCCGGCCTTCACCGAGCGGATGGTCTTCGACGAGCTGGAGCGCATCGACTTCCGCCACGAGCCTCCCCAGGGCACGACCGAGCGCTCCGGCGTCGAGGGGTGGTACGACCTCTCCGACGCCGACGGCGGCACTCACCTGGCCACCAGCCTCGAGATCCGGCTCGACCTGCCGCTGCCCAAGATGTCCTCGCCGGCCGTCACCGCGGCCATGAAGGGCGTGATGGGCCAGATGGGCGACCGGTTCTCCAGGAACCTGCTCGCCCACCTCGGCATCCCCGGCTGAGCCGGGGGCTCACACGCCGGCCGGCACCTCTCGGTCGTCGTCGGCGAGGGCGTCGGTCTCCGACCGCAGGTGCGGGCGGACCAGTCCCTCGCCCTCGACGTCCACGTTCGGCAGGATCCGGTCGAGCCAGCCCGGCAGCCACCAGGCCCGTTCGCCGAGCAGGTACATGACCGCCGGGATCAGCGCCATCCGGACCACGAAGGCGTCGAAGACGACGGCGACCGCGAGGGCGAAGCCCATCGACTTGATGATCGGCTCGTCCTGCAGCATGAAGGCGGCGAAGACCGAGGTCATGATGATCGCGGCGGCGGTGACGACCCGGGCACTGTTCCGGAAGCCGTCGACGACCGCCTCGCGCGGCGACGCACCGTGCACGTGCGCCTCGCGGATGCGGGTCACCAGGAAGACCTGGTAGTCCATCGCGAGCCCGAAGACCACGCCGATCAGGAAGATCGGCATGAAGCTCACGATCGGCTGGCCCTCCATCAGCCCGAAGGCGCCCTCCTGGAAGATCGCGACGGTCGCGCCGAGCGTCGCCAGCACCGAGAGCAGGAACCCCAGCGTCGCGGTGAGCGGCACCAGGATCGAGCGGAAGACGACCATCAGCAGCAGGAACGCCAGCCCGATCACGATCGCCAGGTAGACCGGCAGCGCACTGCTGAGCCGCTCGGACACGTCGGTGGTGATCGCGGTCAGGCCGGTCACGCCGGTCGTCGTCCCGGTCTCCTGCTCGATGCCCGCCTGGCCGGAGCGCAGGTCGGTGAGCAGGTTCTCGGTCGCGGTGTCGTCGGGCCCGCTGGCGGGGGTGACCAACACCTGGGCGCCGGTGCCCGCCTCGTTCTGGACGACGATCTGCGCGTTGGCGACACCCCGCAGGTTCGCTGCCCAGTCGACGACCTCGCCGTACGCCGCGGCGCGGTCGGCCTCGGGCAGGTCGCGGCCGTCGACCACGACGAGCAGCGGGCCCTCACGGCCCGGCCCGAAGGCCTCGGCCATCACGTCGGAGGCCTTGCGCTGGGTGGTGTCGGAGGCGGCGGTGCTGTCGGTGGGGAAGGCGAGGTGGAGACCCTTGAGCGGGATCGCCAGGGCGCCGAGTCCCACGACGACGAGCAGCACGACCGCGACCGGGCGCCGGCCCACGAAACGGGCCCAGCGGACGCCGTTGTTGAGCACCTGGCCGTCGTCCTCGCGCTTGGGCGCGTACCGGCGCACCCGGCCGCCGAAGGCCCGGGACTTGAAGAGGCCGAGGAGCGCGGGCAGCAGCGTGAGCGCGACCAGCACCGCGATCAGCACCGTGGCCGCGGCCGCGAGACCCATCGCGGTGAGGAACGGGATGCCGACGACGGAGAGTGCCGAGAGGGCGATCAGGACGGTCAGGCCGGCGAAGACGACGGCCGACCCGGCCGTGCCGACGGCGATCCCGACGGCCTCCTCCCGGTCGTCGGTGTGGTGCAGCTCGGTCCGGTAGCGGGCCAGGATGAAGAGCGTGTAGTCGATGCCGACCGCGAGGCCGATCATCGTGGCCAGGATGGGTGTCGACGAGCCGATGTCCATGAATGCCGTCATCGCGGTGATGCCGGTCAGGCCCAGGGCGACGCCGAACATCGCGGTGACGATCGGCAGGCCGGCGGCGATCAGCGAGCCGAACGTGAGCACGAGCACCAACAGGGCAATCGCGATGCCGATCAGCTCCGAGCTGCCGCCCGGCTCGGTCATCGCGGTCATGCCGGAGCCGTTGGCCTCGACGGTGAGCCCGTCCGCGCGGGCCTCGGCCATCACGTCGGCGAGGGCCTCGAGGCTGGCGGGCTTCACGTCGGTCGGTGTGTCCACGTCGAACGCGAAGCTGATCGTGCCGACCCGGCCGTCCGGCGAGAGCGGCGACAGGGCGGCGGCGTTCTGCTCGGCGCGCGCGCGCGACGTACCGGCCTCGCGGGCCGCGTCGACGACCTGGCCGCGCTGGTCGGCGGCGGCCGTCACCGGGTTGGCGAGC
>JAOPXF010000441.1 GCA_025965295.1 Nocardioides sp. | reverse complement strand
ATGTCGATCGGCGGCACGCTGCTGATCCGCCCCGAGCAGTTCTTCTGGGTGATGCTGGCCGCCGCGGTCCTCACCTTCGCCGCCTGCTGGGCGCTGGGTGAGTCTCCGTTCGGTCGCCTGCTCAAGGGCATCCGCGAGCACGAGACCGCGGTCGCCAGCGTGGGCAAGAACCCCGTGGTCCCCGAGCTGCTGGCCTTCAGCATCAGCGCCGCCATCGCCGGCGGCGTGGGCGCCCTGGCCGCCTTCTACTACGGGTCCGTCGTGCCCTCGAACTTCACGCTGACCTACTCGATCCTGATCGTGTCGGTCGTGGTCCTCGGCGGCATCGGCAACCTGTGGGGCACCGTCGTCGGCGCCATCGCCCTGGGCCTGCTGGAGCCGGTCCTGCGCGAGTTCGTCGGGGACTCGGCGATCCCGTGGCAGGCAGTGATCTACGGCGGCGCCCTGGTCGTGATGATGCGGCTGCGCCCCGAGGGACTGCTGCCCGAGGGCTTCAACCCCGCCCGCCTGCTCGGTCTGGGCAGGAAGCGTGCCCCCGAGGTCGTCCCGACCGAGGAGGAGGCGCTGGCCCGCCTGCAGGCCCGCGGCTCGCACGGGGAGACCCGTGGCGGCGACGCCGAGGCGCCCATCGTCGAGGTGTTCGACCTCCAGAAGAGCTTCGGTGGCCTGAAGGCCGTCAACGGGGCGACCTTCGCCCTGCAGCGCGGTCAGGTCACGGCCCTGATCGGGCCCAACGGCGCGGGCAAGACCACGATCTTCAACATGATCACCGGCACCCTCAAGGCGGACACGGGCAGGGTCCACCTGCGCGGCGTCGACGTGACCGGCAAGCCGGCGTACGACCTCGTGAAGCGCGGCCTGGCCCGTTCCTTCCAGGACGTGCGGATCTGCCAGCAGCTGACCGCCCTCGACAACGTCGCCATGGGCGTCCAGTCGCAGCCCGGCGAGAAGGTCGCCCGGCTGGTGCTGCGTCCGCTCTCCTCCCGCAAGGGGGAGAAGCGGGTGCGCGAGAAGGCGCTCGACTGCCTCGCGCTCCTCGGCATCGCCGACCGGGCGCACCTCCGGGTCAGCGAGCTGTCGTACGGCGACCAGAAGCTGGTCGCCATCGCCCGCCTGCTCGCCACCGACTGCGACGTCCTGCTGCTCGACGAGCCCACCAGCGGCGTCGACCCGGCGAGCGTCGAGAAGGTGATCAACGGCATCGCCCGGCTCCGGGACCTGGGCCACACTGTCTGCCTGGTCGAGCACAGCGTGCACTTCGTGCAGCGGCTCGCCGACCGGGCCGTCTTCCTGGACCAGGGGACCGTGATCGCCGAGGGCACCGTGGACGAGCTGATGGACCGCCGTGAACTGGCCGAACTCTACTTCGGGACGTGATCTGAGTTGTTGACATCTTCTGACCGACCGACCACAGGGACGACGCTGCTGTCGGCGCGCAACCTCGTGGCCGGCTACGGCAAGCGCCGCGTCCTGTCCGACGTCAGCATCGAGGTCAAGAGCGGTGAGGTCGTGGGCGTCCTCGGCCACAACGGCGCGGGCAAGACCACGCTGCTCAAGACCCTGATGCGGATCGTCCCGCTCGACCAGGGCGAGATCACGTTCCTCGACGAGCCGGTCACCAAGGTGCCAAGCGTGCAGATGGTGCGCCGCGGCATGTCGATCACCCCCGCCGAGAAGCCGATCTTCCGGGACCTCACCGTCCTGCAGAACCTCGAGCTCGGCGCGTCCGGCATCAAGGACAAGACCGAGATCCGCAAGCGCATGGACGAGGTGTTCGCGGTCTTCCCCGTGCTCGCCGACCGTCGCGGCGCCGTCGCGGGCCGGTTCTCCGGTGGCCAGCAGCGCCAGCTCTCGCTGGGCATCGCGCTGATGGCGCACCCGAAGCTGATGATGCTGGACGAGCCGTCGCTCGGCATCTCCCCGGCCGTCGTGGGGTCGACGTTCAGCACCATCCGCGACCTGGCCCGCGAGCGGAACATGAGCGTGCTCATCGTCGAGCAGAACGTGAAGGCCGTCACGGCGATCGTCGACCGGGTCTACGTGCTGCGCAACGGGTCGATCGTGCTCGAGGAGACTGGCGCCGAGGCGCAACAAAGAGAAGTCTGGTGGGACCTGTTCTGATGCATCCGACAGTCGTCGTCGGCGGGGGCGTGGTCGGCCTCTCGGTCGCGCGCGCCCTGCAACGCCAGCACCCGGACCGACCCGTCCTGGTCCTCGAGAAGGAGGACGGGCTCGCCGCCCACCAGACCGGGCACAACTCCGGCGTCATCCACTCGGGGCTCTACTACGCCCCCGGCTCCCTCAAGGCCCGGCTGGCCGTCGAGGGCGCCGCGTCCCTCAAGGCCTACTGCGAGGACAGGGGCATCGCGTACGACGTGCCCGGGAAGCTCGTGGTCGCCACGAGCGCCCGGGAGATGGCCCAGCTCGACCGCCTCGAAGGGGTCGGCGGCCAGAACGGCGTACCGGTCCGCCGGCTCACGGCCGCCGAGGTCCGGGAGCGCGAGCCGCACCTGCGCGTCAGCGGCGCCCTGGAGGTCTCCTCCACCGGGCGCGTGGACTACCGGGACGTGGCCGCGGCCCTCGCGGCCGAGATCCGCGAGGCCGGCGGGGAGATCCGGTCCGGGGTCACCGTCGCGTCGGTGACGCCGGCCGGCTCGGGCGCGCGCGTCCGGACCGACCGGGAGACGATCGAGGCGCACCGGGTCGCCGTGTGCGCCGGGCTCCAGAGCGACCGGCTTGCGCGGGCCTCGGGGCTCGACCCGGGCGTGCGCATCCTGCCGTTCCGTGGGGAGTACAGCGAGCTCGTCCCCGGCCGGGAGTTCCTGGTCAAGGGGCTCGTCTACCCCGTGCCGGACCCCGACCTGCCCTTCCTCGGCGTGCACCTGACCCGCGGCATCGACGGGACGGTGCACATCGGGCCCAACGCGGTGCCCGCGCTGGCCCGCGAGGGCTACTCCTGGTCCGACATCGTCCCGCGCGACGTCTGGGAGGCCGTGTCCTACCCGGGATCGTGGCGTCTCGCCCGGAAGTACGGAAAGACCGGCGCGCAGGAGATCGTGCGCTCCCTGCGCGGCAAGGCGCTCGTCAGCGCCGCCCGGGGCATGCTGCCGGAGCTCCGCGCCCAGGACGTCCGCAAGTCGGGGTCCGGGGTCCGCGCCCAGGCGGTGACCCGCGACGGCAGGCTCGTCGACGACTTCCTGTTCCTCCGGCAGGGTCCCGCGCTGCACGTCCTCAACGCACCGTCGCCGGCGGCCACGGCCTGCCTGCCCATCGGCGAGCACATCGCCCGAGAGCTGGGAGCGGCGTGAGCCCCGAGCAGATGGACCCCGCGGGCGAGCAGCCGGCCACCCCGGCAGCGACCGGAGCGGCGCGCGGCATGACGTCGTACGGCGACGCCGGCTTCAGCAGGTTCCTCCGCGGCGCGTTCCTGGCCGCGGCCGGCTTCGACCGGGAGGACCTGGACCGGCCGATCATCGGCATCACCGACCTGACCTCCGACTTCAACCCCTGCCACCGCGGGATGCCGGGGATCCTCGAGAACGTCAAGCGGGGCGTCCTCGAGGCCGGCGGCCTGCCCATGGTCTTCCCGACCATGAGCCTCGGCGAGACCCTGCTCTCGCCCACCTCGATGCTCTTCCGCAACCTGCTCGCCATGGAGACCGAGGAGCTGGTCCGGGCGCAGCCCATGGACGCCGTCGTCCTCGTCGGCGGCTGCGACAAGACCGTGCCCGCCCAGCTGATGGCCGCCGCCTCGAGCGCCGTCCCGGTCGTCGTCGAGGTGACCGGCCCGATGATCACCAACACGTTCGAGGGCGAGCGGGTCGGCGCCTGCACCGACTGCCGCCGGCTCTGGGCCAAGCACCGCTCGGGTGAGCTGGACGCCAAGCGGATCGCGAGCGCCGAGGGATCGCTGGCCACCACGTCGGGCACCTGCATGGTGATGGGCACGGCCTCGACCATGGCCACCATGGCCGAGACGCTGGGGATGATGGTCCCGGGCGGCGCGACCCCACCCTCGCCGACCGGCGACCGGCTGCGGCACGCGCTGAAGTCCGGCCGCCGCGCCGTCGAGCTCGCGCGGGACCCGATCCTGCCGACCGAGATCCTGACCCCGGACGCCTTCCACAACGCGCTCACGGTGCTGGCGGCCATCGGCGGCTCCACCAACGCGATCGTGCACCTGCTCGCGATCGCCCGCCGCGCGGGCGTCGACCTCGGCCTCCAGGACTTCGACGACCGCTCGCGGGAGACCCCGCTGCTGCTCGACCTGAAGCCCTCCGGCCGGGGCTACATGGAGGACTTCCACCGGGCCGGCGGCGTGCCGGTCCTGCTCGCCGAGCTCCGCGACCGGCTGCGGCTCGACCACGTCGGCGTCACCGGGCGCTCGCTGAGGGACCTCCTCGAGGACGTCGACCCGCCGGCGGCCTGGCAGGACACCATCCGGTCGCTCGGCGACCCCCTGCGACCCGGCGGGGCCCTGGCCGTCGTCACCGGCAGCCTGGCTCCGGACGGCGCGGTCATCAAGGTGTCGGCCGCGACCGAGGGGCTGCTGCAGCACACCGGCCCGGCGGTGGTCTTCGACTCCCCGGAGGACGCGGCCCAGCGCCTGGACGACCCGAGCCTGACGATCACGGCCGACTCCGTCCTGGTCCTGCGCAACGCCGGCCCGGTCGCCGCGGGGATGCCGGAGGCGGGCTCCCTGCCGATCCCGCAGCGACTCGCCGCCGCGGGGGTCACCGACATGGTGCGGGTCTCGGACGCCCGGATGAGCGGTACGTCGTACGGCACCGTGGTGCTGCACTGCTCGCCGGAGAGCGCCGTCGGTGGTCCCCTGGCCCTGGTCGAGGACGGCGACCCGATCCGCCTCGACGTGGCCG
Source organism: Nocardioides sp. (assembly GCA_025965295.1). GTDB lineage: Bacteria > Actinomycetota > Actinomycetes > Propionibacteriales > Nocardioidaceae > Nocardioides. Next base: position 3,534 of record JAOPXF010000441.1, on the reverse strand, counting down.
CCCGGACGATCGACCTGCTCGTCGACGACGAGGAGCTGGCGCGCCGCCGCGAGCGCCTGGTGCCCCGCGCGCCCGAGGAGCGGGGCTGGCGTCGGCTCTACTCGCAGACCGTGCTCCAGGCCCACCTGGGGGCGGACCTCGACTTCATGTCACCCGGTCCCGCCGTGGAGGCCGAGCCGCGTGGGTGACCGTGCGCGTGACCCGGCGCGGGTCGCCGTCCCCGCCCTCGCGCTGGGTGACCTGGTCGGGCGCACGGTGCCCGTTCCCGAGCTCGTGCACGTACGCCGTCGCACCCCCGAGCCCGCCGAGCCGCTCGACGTCCGCGCGGCCGTCGCCGAGCAGCTCGGGGCCGCGCTCGACCGCGTCCGTCCCGGCGAGACCGTGGCGCTGGGCGTCGGCAGCCGTGGCATCGCCCGCATCGCCGAGATCGTCGCGGTGGTCACCGAGCTGCTCCGCGAGCGCGGGGCGCAGCCGTTCGTGGTGCCCGCGATGGGCTCCCACGGCGGCGCGACCGCCGAAGGCCAGCGCGCCGTGCTCGCCGACCTGGGGATCACCGAGGACTCGGTCGGAGCGCCCGTCCGGCCCACGATGGAGACCGAGTCCCTCGGCGACGTCGACGGGCTGCACGTCCACGTGTCCCGCGAGGCGCTCGCCGCCGACCACGTCCTGGTCGTCAACCGGGTCAAGAGCCACACCTCCTTCACCGGCAGCATCGAGAGCGGCCTGGCCAAGATGGTCGCCATCGGGCTCGGCAAGCAGCGGGGCGCGGAGGAGCTGCACCGCCTCGGACCGCTGCGCCTCGAGGAGCGGATCCTCGCGGCGTACTCCCGCATCTCGGCCCGGGTGGGGCTGCTGGGCGGGCTCGCCGTCACCGAGGGCCCCCGCAAGGAGGTGGCCTCGCTCGACTTCCTGGACCCCGCCGGCATCGGCGGCGCCGGCGAGGCGGCGCTCCTGACCCGGGCGCGGAGCTACGAGGCCAGGCTGCCCCTGGACCAGATCGACGTGCTCGTCGTGGACAGGATGGGCAAGGAGATCTCGGGCACCGGCATGGACACCAACGTCCTGGGCCGCCGGATGGTGCGGGGCAGCCCCGAGCCGCCCACGCCGAACGTCACCAACGTCGTCGTGCTGGCGGTGACCCCCGGGTCCGAGGGGAACGCGGTCGGGCTCGGGCTGGCCGACTTCGTGCCGGTCTCCGTGCTCGACCACGTGGACCTCGTCGCGACGTACGCCAACGCGCTCACCGCCGGCCTCCAGGGCGTGCAGCGGGCGCAGGTCCCGATCGTCCTCGCCACCGACCGGGACGCGGTCGCGGCCGCCCTCCTCACGGCCGGCGTCGAGGATCCCGCCCAGGCGCGGGTGGTCCGGATCCAGAGCACCCTCGCGCTCGACCACCTCATGGTGAGCCGCAACATCGCGTCGTCACTCGACGGCTTCGAGGTCGTGGACGACGCCCCGAGCGAGCTGTTCCATCCCGGCGGGGCGATCCGTCCCTGGCCGACCACCCCGTAGAGCCGAGAGAGACCCACCATGACCATCACCTCTGTCCGTGCCGTCGCGGTCCGGGTCCCGGTCGCGTCGCCGACCCGGATGGCCACCCGCATCCTGGACAAGCGGGACTACGTCGTCGTGACGGTCTCCCGGTCCGACTCCCCGCACGACGGGGTCGGCTACATCTACGCCGGAACCGCCGGGGGGTCCGTCGTGGCGGAGGCGGTCAGCTCCCTTCTGGCGCCCGTCCTGGTGGGCCGCGACGCGGACGACATCGTCGGCGCCTGGGACCTCATGTACCAGGAGACGCTGCTGCACGGGCGCCGCGGGGCGGTCATGCGGGCCGTCTCCGCCGTCGACATCGCCCTGTGGGACGCCGCCGCCAGGAAGGCCGGACTGCCGCTCGCCAGGATGCTCGGCGGCAGCCTCGACCCGGTGCCGGCCTACGCGTCGGGGGGCTACTACAAGCCTGAGGCCGGCAGCTGGACCGGCGCCGTGGCGGCCGAGATCCAGGGCAACGTCGAGCTGGGGTTCACCGACCACAAGATCAAGGTGGGCGGCCTGCCCGTGGCCCAGGACGCCTCCCGGGTGGCGGCGGCCATCGCGGCCATGGGAGACCGGGGCCGGCTGGCGCTGGACGCCAACAACGCCTACCGGACCGTCTCGGAGGCGGAGACCGCGCTGCGGGCCTTCGAGGAGGCTGCGGGCGACACCGGGCTCTGGTGGTTCGAGGAGCCGCTCTCGCCGGACGACGTCCGCGGGCACGCCCGGCTGCGCGAACGGGCCCGGACGCCGATCGCCACCGGCGAGATCGCCGCCACCCGCTGGGAGTTCCGAGACCTGATCGAGCACGGGGCCGCCGACATCCTGCAGCCGGACGTCGGTGTTCTCGGCGGGATCACCGAGTTCCTGCGCGTCTGCGGCGCCGCCGCCACCTTCGGTGTGCCGGTGGCGCCGCACTGGCACGCCAACCTCCACGCCCAGCTCGCGGCCGGTGTCTCGAACTGCCTCACCGTCGAGCACTTCACGCTCGACAAGGACGTGTACAACTTCGAGCTCCTGGTGACTCCGGAGACCCGCATGCGATTCGCCGACGGTCACGTCCTCCTCTCCGAGGAACCGGGCACCGGCGTCGTCCTGTCGGAGGACGCCCTCTCGCGGTACGCGCTCTAGCATGCTGTTGTCTGCGTCCAGGAGGGCGTCTGCGCCCGGCGAAGGAGGACTCGGGATGAAAGCGGAAGGTGGCATCGCCTCCGTCGAACGGGCCCTGCATCTCATGGAGGCACTCCTCGACGGCCCCGAGGGAGCGACGGCGCTCGCGGCCAAGCTCAACGTCAGCAAGGCGACCGCCTTCCGGCTGGCGCGGACCCTGCAGGCGAACGGGTACGTCGTCCAGCTCGACGACAGTCGTTACACGCTCGGCCCGCGGTGCCTGATGCTGGCGGCCTGGGCCTTCGGCCACATCGACATCCGTCGCGAGCTCCGCTGGGCCGAGGAGGAGCTGCACGAGCGGACCGGGGAGACCGCCCTGCTCTCGGTGCTGGCGGGGCGCGACTCGGTCTGCATCGACTCCATCCCCTCGAAGCACTCGGTGGTGTCCGTCGCCACCGTCGGGGCGGTCTGGCCCGCACACACGTGTTCGTCCGGCCTGGCGTTCCTGGCCGACGACGACCCCCTGCTGGAGGCCTACCTCCAGCAGCCGTTGCTGGAGTCGACCGGGGACACGGTGACCGATCCCGCGTCGCTCCACCGCCTGGTCGACGAGTTCCGCGAGCTCGGCTACGCGGTCAACCGCAGCTACTGGCGAGACGGCGTCTGCGCCGTCGGTGCGGTCGTGCACGACGCCACCGGCAAGGGGATCGCCGCACTGTCGGTGATGATGCCGGAGTTCCGGCTCCAGGAGGCCGGCGTCGAGGGCCTGGGCGAGCTCGTCTCCGACGTCGCCGCCCGGGCCAGCGCGCGGCTGGGCTACCGGGGCCCGACCCAGGACGGCGCCGGCACCGTCCGACCGGTCTAGACGCTCGCGCCGGCGCCCGGCGTTCC
>JAOPXF010000437.1 GCA_025965295.1 Nocardioides sp. | reverse complement strand
AGTGTTGGCCATGCCCCCGATTCTGGCAGTTGGCTCAGGAGACGCGGCGACGTGTCCGTTCCGCGAGGGCGGCCAGCGCCATCGGGACGATCTCGGCCGGCGGCGTGACGAGTCCGGCGCCGACCTGGCCGACGCCGGCGACGCGGCCGGCCATGCCGGTGTTGATCTGGGGCAGGATGCCGGTGCGGCAGACCCGGGTCACGTCGATGCCGCTCGGGACGCCCTGGAACTCCAGGACCGGGATCGTCCAGCGCGGGTTCTCGCCGAGGGTGATCTCGTGCATCAGGCGGGTGGTGGCCAGGGCGTCGGGGACGCTGCCGCCGACCAGCCGCACGATGGCGGGCGCGGTGGCCATCGCGAAACCGCCGATGCCGGCGGTCTCGGTGATGGCGGAGTCGCCGATGTCGGGGTTGGCGTCGTCGGGGCCGTAGTCGCCGAGGTAGAGACCCTCGGCGACCTGGGCGGGGCCGGTGAACCACTCGTCACCGGTGCCCGCGACCTGGATGCCGAAGTCGGTGCCGTTGCGGGCCATCGCGACCACCATCGTCGAGCCGTCGACACCGCGGGCGGCGTCCAGCGCGAGCTTGCAGGCGGGCATCGCGAGGTTGAGGAAGAAGTGGTCGTTGCCGCCGACGAAGCGCAGGGAGTCGGCCACGTCGGCCGGGTCGGCCCCACTCGTGACCATCGCGGGGGAGAGGTCGCGCAGCAGCATCAGCGTCCCGGCCCGGTTGCGGTTGTGCGCCTCGTCGCCCATCTGCAGCATCTGGGTGAGGATCCCGGTCACGTCGACCGGGCCGGCGCCGTCGCGGACCGTGCGTACGGCGGTCTGCAGCAGCGGGCCGAGCACGTCGCGCATCCAGGCCAGGCGGGTGAGCACCTCGGGCGAGTAGGCGCCGTACCGCAGCACCTTGCCGAGCCCCTCGTTCAGGGAGCAGTGCGTGCGGGCGCCGGTCCTCGGGTCCTCCAGCACGAACATCCACATGCTCGGCGTCACGACGCCCGCCATCGGGCCGACGGTCCGGCGGTGGTGACAGGGCTCGAGCTCGACGCCGGTGCCGGCCTCGAAGAGCGCGACGGCGTCCTCGGGGTCGTCGACGAGGCCCTCCAGCGCGGCACCGCCCATCAGCGCCCCCCGTAGAGGACCGGAGGCGCGCTCCCAGGCGATCGGCGGGCCCGCGTGCAGGAACTGGCCGCGCTCGAGCCCGAGGACCTCGCTCGCGGGGGCCACGTCGACGAGCCGGGCGGTGACGCCGAGCATCGCCGCCAGGGCGCGCTCGTTGGCGTCGCGGCGGCGCGGGTCGGCCGCGACGGTGGCGAGGTCGGACTCGGCGCCGGGCATCGGCGGACGCCAGTCGACCCGGGTGACGTCGACGGCCTGGGACGCGACGGCGTCCGCGAAGAGGTCGGCACCGGCGGACACGACATGGGTGGGGGTCGTCATCGGTGGCCCTCGCTGGTCAGGAGCTCGATCGCGCGGCGGGCGGCGCCGGCGTTGGACAGGTGGACCTCGGCGCCGGCGTCGGCCAGTGCGCGGACCTGGCGCTCCAGGCCCTGCGGGTCGGCGTCGGTGCCGACGACCGCGATCACGACCGGCTGGCCGATCGCCGCGACGGCCGGGGCCAGCCGGGCCGCCGGGTCGGGCTCGGCCCCATGGCCGAGGACCACGTCGAGCAGGATCACCGCGGTGTCCGGGTCGGCGGCGGCGCGGGCCAGGTGGTCGAGCCGCAGGGACGGGTCGATCATCGGGTGCGCGCGCCCGGTCGTGTAGGCGTCGTCCCCGAAGTCGACGAACGTGTGGCCGGCGCCCCCCACAGACTCGGCGCCGAGCGCCTCGGCGGCGATCAGCTTCGCCTCGCTCGCCAGCGTGCCCCCGACGAACAGCCCGCGCAGGAACCTCCCACGCTTCCCCGCCCCGCCTCTCTGCGGTTGTCGAGCTTGTCGAGACACGGGCGGCTCGACGACGGGCCAGGTCGGTACGTCGTGGCCGAGCCGGCGCAGGACGGCCTCGGTGGACGCGGTCAGGTCGGGCTGCCCGGGGCCGAGCAGCGCGAACTCGACCGGGGTCGTGAGGCCGGCGGCGTACCCCCGGATCTCGTCGGCGACGTCCGCGGCCGGTGGCTTGGAGACCACCACGACCAGCTCGACCGCGGGGTCGGCGTCGAGGCGGCGCATCGCCTCCCGGGTCGACAAGCCCCTGACCTCGGCGGACAGGTCGCGACCACCGACGCCGAGGGCGGAGGTGACGCCCACGCCCGCGTGGTCGAGGAGGGCGAGCAGCTGCTGGCACCCGGTGCCGGACGCGGCGACGAGGCCGACCGGTCCCGGGCGCACGGTGTTCGCGAAGCCCAGCCCGAGGCCGCCGACGACGGCGGTGCCGCAGTCGGGGCCCATCACGAGCAGGCCGCGGCCGGCGGCGGTGCGCTTGAGCGCGAGCTCCTGGTCGAGCGGCACGTTGTCGCTGAAGATCATCACGTCGCGGCCGGCGTCGAGGGCGTCCATCGCCTCGACCAGCGCGCTCGCCCCCGGCACCGAGACCAGGGCCATGCCCTCCGGTGCGCGCCGCAGCGCACTCGCGGTGGTGCGGGGCGGGGCGACCTCGGTGCGGCCGTCGTCGCGGCGGTTGGCGTCGAGCAGGGCCCGGTCCACCCCGGCCAGGGCCGCGTCGAGCGCGGCCGCGTCCGCGAGCCGCAGCGCGACGACGAGGTCGTTGGTCGTGGCCTCGGCGGGCACCGCGAAGCCCATCTCGGTCAGCACCTCGACGTTGAGGCCCGTCGCCATCGCGACCTGGGCAGCGAGGACGCCGTCGAGGCCCTGGACGGCCCGGCTCACCTGGAGCAGCGTGACCGAGTCGGCGTACGCCCCGGGTCGCAGCTCGACGTGGGTGTGGTCGCTCATGCGGCGATCCCTTCGTGGTGGTGGAGGGCGGCGAGAGCCAGGCGGGCGCCGTACAGCAGTCCGGCACCGGAGGTGTGGCCGACCGCGGCGAGGCGCGCGGCGGCGGTCTCGCGGTCGCCGAGCGCCGAGAGGTACGCCGCGAACTCCGGCAGCACCTCGCCGTGCAGGGCGCAGTCGAGGAGGGTGGCGGACAGCAGGGTGGTGCGCGGCATCAGCGCCCGGACGGCCGCGTCCACGTCGGGGGTCGGAACGCCGGCGGCGCGGTGCGTGGCGAGCCAGCCGCACAGGATGTCGTCGCCGAGCGGGGTGAGCCCGTCGCCCAGGCCCACCAGGCGCCCGACCGCGGCGGGGTCGAGGCGGGCCGGCAGGTGGAGGGGACCGACGAACTCGGCCACCGAGGCCGGGGGGGTGGCCTGTGTGGTGACCGAGTCCGCCGTGTAGCGGGCGGCTCCCTCCAAGTCGGCCCGTGCGACGCGGACGTCCACGATCCGACCCACCACCAGCGGCGTCCCGTCGAGGTGGAGAACCCCCGACCCAACGTACGCCGAGGCGCCGTGGATCTCAGCCAGATCCGGAGTTCTTAACCGAAGCGCGCACGGCACCGCCGCCGCGTCGGCGCCCACCACGCCCAGGCACCAGCCGCCGAGGTCGACGTAGACGGCGTGCCGGCCGCGATGCAGCACCCGGAGGTCGCCGTCGGGCGCCGCCCGGAGCAGGTCGTGGACCCGGGTCGGCGCGCTCACGGGGACGACTCGGCGCGGACTCACGTGGTCGACGCTAGCGGTGTCGATTACCGTTTCCGATGTGAGGTTGTGCCAACGATCGCCCGGACGGAGTGCACATGTTGATAAGCGGCGATGACGCGAGCGCGGCGCTGGCGCGCGTGGACGCCCTGCACACGGGGCTGACGTCGATCGTGCTCGACGGCGGCAACCTGCACGGCATCGCCGCCGAGGTGGCCCGGGTCCTCGACGTCGGTGTCGTGTTCACCTCGACCGACGGGCGCGAGCGCGCCACGTCGCTGCCACCCGGGGGGCGCGAGCAGCTGGCCGAGGCCGACCTGGTCGACCCGACGGGCCGCCTGCGGGTCGAGCGGATCGGCTCCGACGCGATCCGGGTCGGGTCCGGCGAGGTCCGCAGCCTGCGGGTGGCGGCCGGTGGCGCCGACCTCGCCCGCCTGGTCTGCCTGCGAGCGGCCGAGCCGATCTCCTCCGACGACGTCCACGCCCTGGAGCGGGCGGCGGCGGTCGCCGCGCTGCTGATCACCCGCGAGGAGGCCGTGACGGCGGTCGAGAACAAGTACCAGGGGGACTTCCTGCGCGACCTGTTCCTGCGCCGAGCCGGTGGTGTCTCGAACGACCCCGAGTACGTCGCCGAGCACGCCGACACCTTCGGCTGGGACCTGCGCCGGCCGGTGGTCGTGGTGGCCGCCGAGATCGACCCGCCCGCTCCCGACGAGGAGATCGCCCCGCGGCTCCAGCGTCGCCAGTGGCAGGAGCGCTTCTGCGCCGCCTGGCGCCAGGTCAGCAGCAACCTCGACGCCGGCATCCCCAGCGTCGACTTCTCCTCCGAGGTCGTCACGCTGCTCCCGGTGGTGGAGGGCGACACGGAACCCGTCGCCGGGCACGGCGTCGTACGTCGTGCGGTCACCGCGGTCTCCGGTGACAAGGGCGGTGGGCGCCGCCCGTTCTCGGTGGGGGTGAGCCGGGTGGCCCGGTCGCTGGAGGAGCTGCCCGAGGCGTACGCCCAGGCCCGCCGCGCGGTCGAGGTCGGCCGCAGGGTCAACGGTGGCGGGTCGACGACCTTCTTCGACCAGCTCGGGCTGCACCGGCTGATCGCGCTGATCCCCGACGGTGGCGAGCTCGCGGCCTTCACCCGCGACGTGCTGGGGCCGCTCGCGGAGCCGACGCCGGAGGCGGGCGACCTCCGGGAGACGCTGCAGGTGCTGCTGGACACGAACTTCAACGTCGCGGAGGCCGCCCGCATCCAGTTCTTCCACTACAACACGATGCGCTACCGGGTCAGCAAGCTCGAGCGCCTCCTCGGTCCGCTGTCGAGTGACCCGCACCTGCGCCTGGACGTCGCGGTGGCCCTGCGGGTCCTGGAGATCGCGGGCTGAACCCGCCCCGGTGGCGGCCCCGTCGCCGCTTCCCCACGCCCCACAACACGTGCCAGCCGATTCGGCGTTCCTTCGGCATTTGTCGCCGTCGTGGGTGTGTCATGAAGGTCACTAGTTTGTGGAACCTCGGGGCCACCAAGCGAGGAGGACCGTCATGTCGATGTTCAAGTGGGACCTAGTGGACCCGGGGCCCGGCGAAGCCGTGGCCCCGAACCAGCGACTGGCATGGGGAAAGACCGTGGGCCTGGGCGCCCAGCACGTTGTTGCGATGTTCGGGGCGACCTTCGTCTTCCCCCTGATCATGGGGCTCGACCCCAACCTGGCGATCCTGATGAGCGGAATCGCCACGATCTGCTTCCTGCTGATCGTCCAGGGCGCGGTGCCGAGCTACCTCGGCACGTCCGCCTCGTTCGTCGGCGGTGCCGCCGCGATCTACAGCCAGAACGGCGGTCCCGAGGACGTCACCGGCGCGATCCTGGTCTCCGGGGTGGTGCTCGCCCTGGTCGGCGTGATCATCCACTATCTCGGCGCCGACGTCGTCAACGCCGTCCTCCCGCCGGTGGTCACCGGTGCGGTGGTCATGGTGATCGGCTTCAACCTGGCCACCGTCGCGACCAAGGTGTACATGCCGGCGGACCGCTGGATGGCGATCATCAC
>JAOPXF010000422.1 GCA_025965295.1 Nocardioides sp. | reverse complement strand
TGCTCGGCGGCAAGGGGGCCAATCTCGCCGAGATGACCAACCTCGGCCTCCCCGTACCTCCCGGGTTCACGATCACCACCGAGGCCTGTCGCGCCTACCTCGAACGCGGTGACCAGCCCGAGGAGCTCGAGGCCGAGGTCGACACCCACCTGGCCGCCCTCGAGGAGGCCATGGGGCGACGGCTCGGCGACCCGAGCGACCCCCTCCTGGTCTCGGTGCGTTCCGGTGCGAAGTTCTCGATGCCCGGGATGATGGAGACCGTCCTCAACATCGGGCTCAACGACTCCTCGGTGCGGGGGCTGGCGACCCAGAGCGACGACGAGCGGTTCGCGCTCGACTCCTACCGGCGGCTGCTCCAGATGTTCGGCTCGACCGTGCTGGGCATCGAGAGCGATGTCTTCTCCGGCGACCTCGACCGGCTGAAGAAGAAGCGCGATGTCACCCAGGACACCGACCTCGGGGTCGACGACCTCGGCGAGCTGATCGCCACCTTCAAGAAGCGGATCGAGGAGCACGCCGGCCGGCCGTTCCCCCAGGAGCCGCGCGAGCAGCTGGACCTCGCCGTGCGCGCGGTCTTCGACTCGTGGAACACCGAGCGGGCGGTGCTCTACCGCCGCCAGGAGCAGATCCCCGAGGACCTCGGCACCGCGGTCAACATCCAGGCGATGGTGTTCGGCAACCGCGGCGAGACGTCGGGCTCGGGCGTCTGCTTCACGCGCGACCCCGCCTCCGGCTCCCAGGGCGAGTACGGCGACTACCTGCAGAACGCACAGGGCGAGGATGTCGTCGCCGGCATCCGCAACACGGTCTCGCTCGCCGACCTCGCGGACATCGACGAGCGGTCGCACGCGGAGCTGCTCGAGATCATGGCCACGCTCGAGCATCACTACAAGGACATGTGCGACATCGAGTTCACTATCGAGCAGGGCAAGCTCTGGATGCTTCAGACCCGCGTCGGCAAGCGCACCCCCGAGGCAGCCTTCCGGATCGCCGTGCACATGCACGAGGAGGGGCTGATCGACCTCGACGAAGCGGTACGCCGGGTCAACGGCGCCCAGCTCGCCCAGCTGATGTTCCCCCGCTTCGACGAGGCCGCCGACCGCGAGCTCGTCGCCAAGGGCATGAACGCCTCCCCCGGCGCCGCCGTGGGCCGGGCGGTCTTCGACTGGGGCACCGCCGTCGAGTGGGCCGAGCGCGGCGAGGACGTGATCCTGGTCCGCAAGGAGACCAACCCCGACGACCTGCGCGGGATGGTCGTCGCCAAGGGCATCCTGACCAGTCGGGGCGGCAAGACCTCGCACGCCGCCGTGGTCGCCCGGGGCATGGGCCGCACCTGTGTCTGCGGTGCCGAGTCGATCGAGGTCGACGCGAAGAAGAGGCGGATGAAGGTCCGTGGCGGCCGGACGTTCGACGAGGGTGACGTCATCTCGATCGACGGCACCACCGGCGAGGTGTTCGCCGGTGCGGTCCCGGTCGCCGACTCGTCCGTGGTGCGCTGGTTCGAGGGCGAGGACGTCGGCGACGACCCCATCGTCTCGGCCGTCGCGACGCTCATGGAGCACGCCGACTCCGCCCGCCGGCTGCACGTGCGCGCCAACGCCGACACCCCGGCGGACGCCGCGCGGGCGCGGCGCTTCGGGGCCCAGGGCATCGGCCTGTGCCGCACCGAGCACATGTTTCTCGGCGAGCGCCGCCAGCTCGTCGAGAACCTCGTGGTCGCCGACGACGAGGCGGCCCAGGAGGCCGCCCTTTCCGAGCTGCTCCCGCTCCAGCGCCAGGACTTCACCGAGATCCTCGAGGCGATGGACGGCCTGCCGGTCACGATCCGCCTGATCGACCCGCCGCTGCACGAGTTCCTGCCGGACTTCACCGACCTGTCGGTCCAGGTCGCCCTCGAGGACGAGCGCGACCACGCCGACAGCCGCCACGAGAAGCTGCTCGAGGCGGTGCGCCGGCTGCACGAGCAGAACCCCATGCTGGGCCTGCGCGGGGTCCGGCTCGGCATCGTGATCCCCGGGCTGTTCACGATGCAGGCCCGGGCCATCCTGGAGGCGGCCGCCGACCGGATCGCCGCCGGCGGCGACGCCCGGCCGGAGATCATGATCCCGCTGGTGGCGAGCGTGCGTGAGCTCGACCTGGTCCGCGAGGGCATCACGGAGGTGGCCCGGGCGGTGGAGGCCGAGCGCGGCGTCGCCGTACCCCACAAGATCGGCACGATGATCGAGCTGCCGCGGGCGGCGGTGACCGCCGACAAGATCGCGGCCTCGGCCGAGTTCTTCTCGTTCGGCACCAACGACCTCACCCAGATGACGTGGGGCTTCTCCCGCGACGACGTCGAGGCGGCGTTCTTCAGCACCTACCTCGACCACGGGGTCTTCCCGGTCTCGCCGTTCGAGTCGCTCGACACGGAGGGCGTCGGGTCGCTCGTGCGCACCGCCGTCGAGAAGGGCCGCTCAGCGCGGCCGGACCTGCACCTCGGCATCTGCGGGGAGCACGGTGGCGACCCGGCCTCGATCCACTTCTTCGACGAGGTCGGGCTCGACTACGTCTCCTGCTCGCCGTTCCGCGTCCCGGTCGCCCGCCTGGAGGCCGGCCGCGCCTCGCTCGGGGCCGACTGAGCCGCGTCCCGGCGGCCGGAGCGCGACGAGGACACCCGCGATGAGCACCAGCCCGCCCAGGGTCTCGGCGGCGTTGGGAGCCTGGCCGAGGAGGAGCCAGGCCGACCCCATGGCGACGACCGGCGCCAGCAGCACCCACGGCACCACCGAGGCCGAGGCGTTGCGGGAGAGCAGGGTGTTGAAGACCCCGTAGCCGACCAGCGAGGCCAGCCCCGCGGTGTAGAGCGTGGACACCACCGCCTGCCACGAGAACGCCGCCGCGGCGGCGGAGATCTCGGCCGGTCCGTCGAGCAGGAGCGACAGGGCCAGCAACGGCACGGGTACGACGACCGCCGACCAGACCGTCAGCGACAGCCCACCGGGCACGCCGGAGGCGCGGGAGACGACGTTCCCGATACCCCACGAGAGGGCGCCGAGCAGGCAGAGCACCAGCGCGGTGGCCGGCACGTGCCCGCCCCGGCCGACCGCCACCACGACCAGCCCGGCGGTCCCGAGCGCGACCCCCGAGACCTGCGCCCGGCTGGGCCTCTCGCGGAGCACCGCGGCGGCGATCACCACCGTGAAGACCACCTGGGCCTGGAGGACCAGCGCGGCCAGCCCGGGCGGCATGCCCGCGGCCATCGCGACGTACAGGAAGCCGAACTGGCCCAGCGACATGAAGGCGCCGACCGCGGCGAGGGTCCGCCACGGAGCCTGCGGCCGGGGCACGAACAGGATCGCCGGGAAGACGACCGCGGCGAACCGGACGGCCGCGAACAGCAGCGGCGGCACGTCGTGCATGCCCCAGTCGATCACCACGAAGTTGAAGCCCCAGATCGTGGCGACGAGGGCGGCGAGCAGGGAGTCACGGCGGTTCACGCGTCCAGCCTCGCCGAAACAACCCGGAAGCACCAGCGATCAGTCGTGCATCAAACCCGGTAGCATTGCTGCATGATCGATCTTGCCGCGCTCGCGTCGCTGCGGGCCGTCGCCACCCACGGCTCGGTGGTGGCCGCGGCCGACGCGCTGGGCTACACCCCCAGCGCGGTCTCCCAGCAGGTCAAGCGGCTCGAGAGACAGACCGGCGTTCCGCTCCTCGAGCGGGTCGGCCGCGGCGTCATGCTGACGGGGCACGGTCGGCACCTGGTCGACGCCGGCTCGCGGCTGCTCAGCGACCTCGAGGAGGTGCAGGCCGGGCTCCACCGGCGGGCCGGAACCGTCGCCGGCCACCTGCGCGTCACCGCGTTCTCGACCGCGATGCGCGGGCTGGTGGCGCCCGCCGTCCGGGCCCTGCGCGACGCCCATCCGGAGCTCACGTTGGCGCTCACCGAGCGCGAGCCCTGGGACACCGTCGACCTGGTGGCCTCCGGCCAGACGGACCTCGGCGTGGTGCACAGCTGGGGCGACGTCCCGCTCGCGATCCCCGAGCACCTCGCTACCACCCACCTCGCGCGCGACGTCGCGGACGTGGTGGTGCCGCCCGAGCACCGCCTCGCCGGCCGGGCCCGGGTCAGCCCCCACGACCTCGTCGACGAGGACTGGATCGCCACCCCGGAGGGCACGATCTGCCGGCAGTGGCTCACCCGGATGTACGACGGCACCGGCCGGCTGCCCAGGATCGCCCACCAGTCGATGGAGTTCGACTCCCACCTCGCGATGGTGCGAGCCGGGCTCGGCATCGCCCTGGTGCCTCGGCTGGGCCGCCAGCCGCTCGGCGACGGGCTGGTCGCCGTGGCCGCCCACGACCCGGAGCCGACCCGCGAGATCGTGGCCGTGCATCGGCGCAGCATGACCGAGTCACCCGCCGTGGCGGCGGTGCTCGCAAGTCTGGCTCGGTAGCCGATCACCTGGTCTCGACACGCTCTCGCGACTTCCTTCGTCAGTCGCGTCGCTGCTCGACCTTGGCGCTGGGTCCAGGACCTCGCAAGCTCGGTCCTGGGCGCCTAAAATAGCGCGGAGGCCAGCTTCTGCCGGGCCCTGAGCACCCGCGGGTCGTCGTTGCCGACCGCGCCGAACAGCCCGAGCAGGTGGTCGCGCGCGGCGTTGCGCTCGTCACCGGCGGTGCGCCGCACGAGGTCGATGAGCCGGTTGAACGCGTCGTCCACGTGGCCGCCGAGCATGTCGAGGTCGGCCACCAGGGTCTGGGCGTCCAGGTCGTCCGGGGCGGCCGCCGCGGCCTCGCGGGACTGCTGGAGGTCGACGCCCTGGGTGCGCTTGAGCAGCTTCGCCATCGCCAGGCCCGCGGCGGCCTCGGTGTCGGCGGGGTTGGCGTCGACCAGCTTCTGGTACTCCGCCACCGCGCCGTCGATGTCACCCTCACCGAGCGCGTCCTGGGCGGCGGCGTAGCGCGGGTCGACGTGGGGCTCCTGGTCCTCGGCCTCCTCCCCGCCCGGGGTGGCGGCGCCGGCGGTGCGGGGCTGGTGGCGACCGGTGATGCCCTGCGTGGTGAGCTGCTGGAGGACCTGCGTGAGCGCGGTCCGCAGCTCGTCGAGCGGGACGACGTCCTGCAGCAGCGGCATCGGCCGGCCCTCGAGCACGACCACGACGAGCGGGATCGACGGGATCTGCATGGCCTGCGCGATCGCCGGCGCGGCGTCGATGTCGACCAGGCCGACCAGGAGCCGGCCCTCGAACTCGCCCGAGAGGGTCTGCAGGTCGTCGGCGAGGGTGCCGCTCTCCGGCATCCGGGTGCGGGAGTAGAACACCAGCAGCACCGGCGCGGTCGTCGACGCCTCGATCGTGGCCTGGAAGTTCTCCTCGGTGACCTGCAGCGAGTACGACGACGCGCCGGCCGGGCCTCCGCCCGCGGGTGCGCCGGCGCCGCCCGGGGGCGGCGGGGTCGGGGCGGGTCGCTTCAGCGCGGACAGGTCGATGGCACCGGGACGGGAGAACGGCTGCTGCGTCATGGGGCCAATCCTAGGAGGGCGCCGCACTCCGCGGACCGGGGGCCGTTCGGGGCTCCAGCTTGTAGTGCAGCCGGACCACCCGGCGCACGTCGTCCGCGGTGGTCACGACGATCCGCTCAGAAATCGCCGGCGGAGTGGCGGACCGGCGCGAGCAGGGTGGACAGCCGCTCGAGCTCGGCCTCCGAGAGGGCGCCGAGCGCGAAGTCGGACTCGACCAGGTCGCGCGTCGCGGTCTCGACGAGGGCCCGCCCCTCGTCGGTGATCTCGGCGAGCACGGCCCGGCCGTCCTGCGGGTGCGGCCGTCGTACGACGAGCCCCGCGGCCTCGAGGCGGCGCACGATCGAGGTCACCGACGTCGGGTGCACCTGGAGCCGCTCCCCCATCTTGCCCAGCGGCAGCGAGCCGCGCGAGGAGAAGACGAGCAGCACGAGCGCCTCGTAGCGGGCGAAGGTCAGGCCGTGCGGGCGCAGGATCGCGTCGAGCCGGCCGATGACGAGCTGCTGGACACGCATGAGCGAGGTGACCGCGTGCATCGCAGGGACGCCCTCCCAGCGGGCGCCCCACTGTCGGGCGGCCTCGTCGATCGGGTCGAACGGAAGGCGCGCACCCGTGGACATGCGGGCACCCTATCCCCGTTCCCGCGATGCCCAGGTCGTCAGTCCGTGAACGTGGCGAGCAGCTCGTCGGCCGCCGTGTAGGGGTCGGACTCGCCGGCGCCGACGGCGGCCGCGAGGTCGTCGAGCTCGGAACGCCCGTGCACGTCGCCCCAGCGGGCCCGCAGCGCGGTGACCGCGATCGCCTCGATCTCGTCGCGCGCCCGGCGGGTGCGGCGCTTCGCGAGCTCACCCGAGGACCGGAGCCAGGCGAGGTGCTTCTCGAGCTCGGCCGCAACCTCGTCGAGCCCCTCGCCCCTCGCCGCGACGGTCGCCACGATCGGCGGTTGCCAGGCGCCCTCGGGGCGCTGTGCAAGGGCGAGCATCGAGCGCAGGTCGCGACGGACCTGGTCGGCGCCGTCGCGGTCGGCCTTGTTGACGACGTACAGGTCGCCGATCTCGAGGATCCCGGCCTTGGCGGCCTGGATGCCGTCGCCCATGCCGGGGGCCAGCAGCACCACCGTCGTGTCCGCCAGGCCGGCGATCTCGATCTCGCTCTGCCCGACGCCCACGGTCTCGACGAGGATCACGTCGCAGCCGGCGGCGTCGAGGACGCGCAGGGCCTGGGGAGTGGTCCACGCGAGCCCACCGAGGTGGCCGCGGGAGGCCATCGAGCGGATGTAGACCTCCGGGTCGAGGGCGTGCTCCTGCATCCGCACCCGGTCGCCCAGCAGGGCGCCGCCGGAGAACGGCGAGGACGGGTCGACGGCGAGGATGCCGACCCGCTTGCCGCCCGCGCGCAGCTCGGTGACGAGCGCACTCGTTGACGTCGACTTGCCGACGCCGGGCGAGCCCGTGATCCCGACGACGTGTGCATGCCCGGCGTGCGGCGCCAGGGCCGTCATCACCTCGCGCAGCAGCGGAGACTCGTCCTCGACCAGGGAGATCAGCCGCCCGACCGACCGGGCGTCACCCTCACGGGCGCGACCGACCAGGTCGGCGACGGACTGCTCAGGCCTTCGGGACACGCACGATCAGGGCGTCACCCTGGCCGCCACCCCCACAGAGGGCCGCGGCGCCGATGCCACCGCCACGACGCTGGAGCTCGAGGGCCAGGTGCAGCACGATCCGGGCGCCGGACATGCCGACCGGGTGACCCAGCGCGATCGCGCCGCCGTTGACGTTGACCTTGTCCTCGGAGATGCCGAGCTGGCGCGACGACTCGATGCCGACCGCGGCGAACGCCTCGTTGAGCTCGAAGAGGTCGATGTCGGAGACCTGGATGCCCTCCTTGTCGGCGGCCTTCTGGATCGCGTTGGCCGGCTGGAGCTGCAGGCTCGAGTCCGGTCCGGCGACCTGGCCGGAGGCGCCGATCTCGGCGAGCCAGGTGAGACCGAGCTCCTCGGCCTTCGCCCTGCTCATCACGACCACCGCGCAGGCGCCGTCGGAGATCTGCGACGCGGAGCCGGCGGTGATGGTGCCGTCCTTGCTGAACGCGGGGCGGAGCTTGCCGAGCGACTCGGCGGTGGTGTCGCCGCGGACGCCCTCGTCCTGGGAGACGACGATCGGGTCACCCTTGCGCTGTGGGATCTCGACGGGGACCACCTCGTCGTCGAAGACGCCGTTCTTCCACGCCTCGGCGGCGCGCTGGTGCGACCGGGCCGAGAACTCGTCCTGCTCCTCGCGGGTCAGCTTGGCCCCGTTGGCGTTGTAGGACTCGGTGAGCCCGCCCATCGCCTGGGCGGTGACCTGGTCGTAGAGCGCGTCGTACGCCATCGAGTCGACGAGCGTGGTGTCGCCGTACTTGAAGCCCTCGCGGGACTTCGGCAGCAGGTGCGGCGCCTGGGTCATCGACTCCATGCCGCCGGCGACGACGATGTCGAACTGCCCGGCGCGGATCAGCTGGTCGGCCATCGCGATCGCGTTGATGCCGGAGAGGCAGACCTTGTTGATCGTGATGGAGGGCACCGTCATCGGCAGCCCGGCCGCGACGCAGGCGGTGCGGGCGGGGTTCTGGCCGGCGCCGGCGAGGATGACCTGGCCCATGATCACGTAGTCGACCTGGTCGCCGGAGACGCCGGCCCTCTCGAGGGCGGCCTTGATGGCGACGCCGCCCAGGTCGGCCGCCGACCGGTCCTTGAAACCGCCGAGCAGGCGCCCGATCGGGGTCCGGGCCCCGGCGACGATGACGGATGTGCCAGTGGTGCCTGACATGGGGGTGCCTCCAACTGGTGCGTGCGGCCGATTCGTGTGGTTGGTCTGCTGGCGACGATACCCACGGCGAGGACCGGCGGCGAGGGCGTCGCGGGCCCCGGCAGTGAGGAACATGTCACAAGCGGTCGCGGCCGGCTCCTCGCCGTACGACGATGTGCGCCATGAGCCTGGACATCCCCGAGCACCTGTTCACCGCGATCGACCACGTGGGCGTCGCCGTGCGCGACCTCGACGAGGCGATCGAGTTCTACGAGACGACCTTCGGCATGCGCCTCGCACACCAGGAGACCAACGAGGAGCAGGGGGTCCGCGAGGCGATGATCGCGGTCGGCGACTCGGGTTCGTGCATCCAGCTGCTGGCACCGATCAACGACGAGTCCACGATCGCGAAGTTCCTCGACCGCTCCGGTCCCGGCGTGCAGCAGCTGGCCTAGCGCGTCACCGACGTCGACGCCGTGTCCGCGATCCTGCGCGAGCGCGGCGTCCGCCTGCTGTACGACGAGCCCCGCCGCGGCACGTCCGACTCGCGGATCAACTTCATCCACCCCAAGGACGCCGGGGGAATCCTCGTCGAGCTGGTGGAGCCGGCAGGGAAGCCGGAACACTGACCCCCAGCCACAGGGTGGGCCGTCGATTCGGTCACACGTGCTCGCCAGGCCTGTTACTCATCGGTAATCTTCGCCCGACCGCCCCCGACACCAGGAGCCGCAGTGCAGAACATCCTCGACGCGATCCTCGCCGGTGACACGGCCAAGGACGACTTCGCCCACCTCGACCTCCCCGAGTCCTACCGCGCCGCGACGGTGCACAAGGACGAGGTCGACATGTTCGAGGGCCTCGCCACCCGCGACAAGGACCCCCGCAAGTCGCTGCACGTGGAGGACGTCGCCCTCCCCGAGCTCGGGCCGGGCGAGGCGCTGGTGGCCGTGATGGCCTCCGCGATCAACTACAACACCGTGTGGACCTCGATCTTCGAGCCGGTCTCGACCTTCGGGTTCCTCGAGCGCTACGGCCGGCTCTCCGAGCTCACCAAGCGTCACGACCTGCCCTACCACGTGGTCGGCTCCGACCTCGCCGGCGTCGTGCTGCGCACCGGGCCCGGCGTCACCAAGTGGAAGCCCGGCACCGAGGTCGTGGCCCACTGCCGCTCGGTCGAGCTCGAGGACCCGGACGGCCACAACGACACGATGCTCGACCCGCAGCAGCGG
>JAOPXF010000402.1 GCA_025965295.1 Nocardioides sp. | reverse complement strand
GTCGGCGCGGCCACCGAGGTCGAGCTCAAGGAGCGCAAGCACCGCATCGAGGACGCCGTTCGCAACGCGAAGGCGGCCGTCGAGGAGGGCATCGTCGCCGGCGGCGGCGTCGCGCTCGTGCAGGCCGCCGACGCGGCCTTCGCGAAGCTCGAGCTCGTGGGTGACGAGGCCACCGGCGCGAACATCGTTCGCTACGCGACCTCGGCCCCGCTCAAGCAGATCGCGATCAACGCCGGCCTCGAGGGCGGCGTCGTGGCGGAGAAGGTGCGCAACCTGACCCCCGGTCACGGTCTCAACGCGGCCACGGGCGAGTACGTCGACATGATCGCCGAGGGCATCATCGACCCGGCGAAGGTCACGCGCTCGGCGCTCCAGAACGCCGCCTCCATCGCGGCGCTCTTCCTCACCACCGAGGTCGTCGTCGCCGACAAGCCCGAGAAGGCCGCCCCGATGGGCGACCCGTCGGGTGGCATGGGCGGCATGGACTTCTAGCACCCCCTGGCTGGTCGGTGGGTCTCGCCACCTGCCGGCCGAGCGTTCGGCCCCGGTCCTCGGACCGGGGCCGTTCGTGCATTTCCGGCACAAACCCGGTGCGGCGCGGCGGTCGGTTCGGCGAGGATGCCGGCGTGAGCATCGCGTACGACGACCACCTGGGCCACGTCGCCGGCGAGGCCTCCCGGATGTCCGACCTCCTGCGCACCGCCGACCCGGCCGCACCGGTGCCGAGCTGTCCCGGGTGGACGGTCGCCGACCTGGCCGGCCACCTGGGCGGCGTCCACCGTTGGGCCCGGGCCGCAGTCGGGACCGCCCCCGGAGACACCGCTCCCCGCGCGGGGGAACCGCCCGGCGCCCTCACTGCCCAGGCGCTCGCCGACTGGCTGCTCGAGGGGGCCCGGGAGCTCGTCGCCGACCTGGCCGCGGCGGGTCCCGACCGGCCCTGCTGGACCTTCGCAGCCCCCGAGACAGCGGCGTTCTGGGCGCGCCGGCAGGCCCACGAGACCGCGGTCCACCGTTGGGACCTGGCCGCCGCGGTCGGCGGTGACACCTCCCTCGACCCCCGGCTGGCCCGCGACGGCGTGGCCGAGGTGGTCGACGTGCTCCTGCCCCGCCAGGTCCGGCTCGCCCGGATCAGGGCCACGCCCGACTGGGTCGAGCTCGCGCTCGACGAGGAGGTCGTGGTCGTCGCGACCGACCCCGACCGCCGAGCGCCCGATCCCGTGGGTCGCGTCGCCGGCGCCGGGGGCGACCTGCTCCTGCTGCTGTGGGGACGCGCCGACCCGGCCCGGCTGCGCGTCGACGGCGACCCCGACGAGGTGGCGGCCTTCCTCGCCGGGGCGCTGACCCCGTGAGCGTCGAGCTGGTCCGTGCGGCCGCACTCACCGAAGCGGCGCCGTACGCCTACGCGGCGATCGTCGGCCCCGGGAGCCTGGTCCTCACTGCCGGGGCTGTCCGCTCGACGACGACGGTGTGGTGGTGGCCGTCGGTGACGTCGCCGGTCAGGCCCGCCGGGTGATGGCCAACCTGATCACCGCCCTCGACGCCGCCGGCTGCGGGCTGGCGGACGTCGCCAAGTCCACGGTCTACGTCGCGAGCTCCGACCGCGCCGACCTGGTGGCGGCGTGGGAGGTCGTGCGGGCGGCGTTCGGCGACCACGACGCGCCGAGCACGCTGCTGGGCGTCGCCCAGCTGGGGTACGCCGACCAGTTGGTCGAGGTGGAGGCGGTGGCGGTCCGGCCGTCCCCGCCGCCGGAGGTGTGAAAGCGTGGTGCCGTGGACGCGCAGACGAGACGGGACCGGTTCGAGCAGCTCGCGCCCGGCCTGATCGAGCCGCTGCGGCGGTTCCTCGCCCGGCGTACCGACGCCGCGACCGCCGATGACGTCCTCGCCGACACGCTCCTGGTGTGCTGGCGCCGACTCGACGAGCTGCCGGAGGAGCCGCTGCCGTGGGCGTACGGCGTGGCGCGCAACTGCCTCGCGAACGCCGAGCGTGGCGCCCGACGCCAGCGGCGGGTGGCCGCGAAGATCGCGGTCGTCGACCCGCCGACCGAGACGACCCCCGGGCCGGTGGAGGACGACGAGCAGGTCGCCGAGGCGCTCGCCCGGCTCCGGCCCGACGACGCCGAGCTGCTGCGCCTGTGGGCGTGGGAGCAGCTCACGCCGGCCGAGATCGCGACCGTCCTCGACATCACGCCGAACGCCGCGAGCATCCGCCTGCACCGCGCGCGGCAGAAGCTCGGGGACGAGCTGCGAAAGACCGGGGGCGGGTCCGGACATGAGGAGTCGAGGGAAGAGGGGAGGACGACATGACCGACGACACGGACTTCGACCGTGACGACGAGCTGCGCGCTCGGCTGCGGTCCGTCGACCCCGCCTCCTCCCTGCCACCGGCCGACCCCACTCGGGTGGCCCGACTCCTGGAGGACACCATGAGCAACACCGTCGACCACGAGGGCGAGACCGAGCTGACCCGTGAGACCGGGACGCACGGTCGCAACCCCCTCACCTGGCTGGTGGCCGCCGCGGCGGTCCTGATCATCGCCGGGGTCGGGGCCTTCGGCCTCCTCAACCATGGCCTGGGCGCAGACGAGGTGCCGAGGGCGAGCGACCCCGGCCAGACCGTCACCCACCTGGGCGCGCCGGGGGCCGCCAGCGGCCGCTGCATGGTGCCGAACGCCGATCTCCTCAGCACCCAGACGCTGGCCTTCGAGGGCACCGTCCAGGGGATCAGCGACGGCGTGGTCACGCTGGTGCCGACGCGCTTCTTCGCCGGAGACGAGACCGACGTCGTGGAGATCAAGGCACCGTCCGCCGACCTGCAGGCGCTGATCGGCGCGGCGGACTTCGAGGAGGGCGGCACCTATCTCGTGTCGGCCACCGGTGGGCGGGTCACGGTCTGCGGCTTCAGCGGTCCGGCCACCCCGCAGCTCACCGCCCTCTACGAGCAGGCCTTCCCCGCCTGACCGCGGTCGGGTCCCCGGCCGCCCCCGGTGGTGGGAGGCTGCACCCATGACCGTCCAGGGAATCCTGCTCGCAGCCGGTGCCGGCAGCCGCATGGGCATGCCGAAGGCCCTCGTCCGTGACGCGTCGGGGGAGCCGTGGCTGGTCCGCGGCGTCCGCGCGCTGGCCGAGGGTGGCTGTGATGCGGTGACGGTGGTCCTGGGGGCGTCCGCCGACGAGGCCTCGGGGCTGCTCGAGGGGACGGGGGCGACCTACGTCGTCGCCACCGACTGGGCCGACGGGATGGCCGCGTCCCTGCGGGCCGGGCTGGCGTCGGTCGCCGGCACCGACGCCGAGGCCGCGGTCGTGTCGCTCGTCGACCTGCCGGATGTCGGTCCGGACGTGGTCCGGCGGGTCGCCGATCTCGGGACCGACCGCGGCACGCTGGCGCGGGCGTCGTACGACGGCAGCCCGGGGCACCCGGTGCTCCTGGGTCGCGACCACTGGCGCGGCGTCATGGAGACCGCGACCGGCGACCGGGGTGCGCGGGACTACCTCGCCACCCACCCGGTTTTCCTCGTCGAGTGCGGCGACCTCGCCACCGGCCGCGACCAGGACACCCCTCCTCGTTGACGTCGCCAACCATCGGCCAACGCCGTGCCCCGTAGCCTTGAGGGCATGGAGCTGCAGTCCACCGCCGACGTCGCCGCGCGCCTCGGCGCGACCGGGTACCTCTGCGACGAGGCCCTCGCGACCGTCGCCTACCTGGCGATGAGGATGCAGCGACCCCTGCTGCTGGAGGGTGAGCCCGGCACGGGCAAGACGGCGCTGGCCGAGGCGCTCGCCGAGAGCCTCGACCTGCCCCTCGTGCGGCTGCAGTGCTACGAGGGCATCGACGCCACCCAGGCCCTCTACGACTGGGACTTCCCGCGCCAGATCCTGCACCTGCGTGCCCTCGAGGCCGCCGGCGGCGCCGACGTCGAGGAGGCGGAGAAGAGCCTGTACGACGCCCGCTTCCTGCTCGCCCGGCCGGTCCTGGCCGCGCTCCAGCAGAGCCCGGCCGTGCTGCTGGTCGACGAGGTGGACCGGGCCGACGACGAGTTCGAGGCGTTCCTGCTCGAGGTGCTGTCGACGTACCAGGTCACGATCCCCGAGCTCGGCACCGTCAAGGCCGCGACGCCGCCGATCGTCGTGCTGACCTCCAACCGCACCCGCGAGCTGCACGACGCGCTCAAGCGGCGCTGCCTCTACCACTGGATCGACCACCCAGGCCTCGAGCGCGAGGTCGAGATCGTGCGGTCCCGCGCGCCGGAGGTGTCCGCGGAGCTGGGGCGCCAGGTGGTCACGGTCGTGCAGCAGCTGCGCGCCCGCGACGACCTGCAGAAGCCGCCCGGGGTCGCCGAGACCCTCGACTGGGCCCGTGCGCTGCACCACCTCGGCTCGACCGAGCTCGACCTCGCCACGGCGTCCGCGACGTTGGGTGCGCTCGTGAAGTACCGCGAGGACGCCGACCGGGTCCGGCAGGCGCTCGACCAGATGCTGCGGGCGTGATGGCCTCGACAGGCTCGACCACCGAGACCACTCGCGGTGCGGATGCGATCTTGCTCGGCTTCACGCGGGCGTTGCGCGCGGCCGGCATCCCGGTCACCCAGGACCGCTCGCAGGGGTTCCTCGCGGCCGTGGCTCTGCTCGGCCTCGGCGCCCAGCGCGCGACGTACGTCGCCGGCCGGGCCACCCTGTGTGCCGGGCCGGACGACCTGGAGCGCTACGACCAGGTCTTCGAGGCCTACTTCAACGCCCGCGACGGGCTGCCCCGGTCGCGCCCGGCCCCGCCGCTCCCGACCTTCTCCGAGCTGCCGGCCACCGACGAGACCGGGGAGGGCGATGCCACCGACGACGAGGTGGTGCGCGCGATGGCCAGCGCGACCGAGGTGCTGCGGCACCGGGACGTCGCGTCGATGTCGGCGGGGGAGAAGCAGCGGCTCAACGCCATGTTCGCGACCCTGCGCCCGCGCCCCCCGATGCGCCGTACCGCTCGCCACCAGCCCTGGCACCGCGGCGACGTCGACGCCTCCCGCACCCTGCGCGCCAGCCTGCGCCGTCTCGGCGAGCCGGCCGAGATCGCCTGGCGTCGGCGCGGCGTGCGGCCGCGGCGGGTCGCGCTGCTGATCGACGTGTCCGGCTCGATGAGTGGCTACGCCGACCCGCTGCTCCGGCTCGCCCACCGCTTCACCCAGGTCGGCCGCGAGCGCCGGGGGGTCGTGGAGACGTTCACGGTCGGGACCCGCCTCACGCACCTCACCCGCTCGATGCGGCTGCGCGATCCCGAGCGGGCCCTCGTCGCGGCCGGGGAGACGGTCCCCGACTGGTCCGGCGGCACCCGGCTCGGCGAGACCCTGCGGTTCTTCCTGGACCGCTGGGGACAGCGCGGGATGGCCCGCGGCGCCGTGGTCGTCGTCTTCAGCGACGGCTGGGAGCGCGGCGAACCGGCCCTGCTCGCCGACCAGATGGCGCGCCTGCACCGGGTCGCCCACCGCGTCGTCTGGGTCAACCCGCACCGCGGAAAGGCGGGTTACGAGCCGGTCCAGCAGGGGGTGCTCGCCGCTCTCCCGCATATCGACGACTTCGTCGCGGGGCACTCGCTCGCCACGTACGCTGAGCTGGTGGAGATGGTCAGCCGTGCGTGACGTCCTGCCCGAGCTCCTCGACTGGTGGCGGGCGGGGGAGACCGTCGGGGTCGGCACCGTCGTCGCCACGTTCCAGTCCGCGCCCCGGCCGGCCGGGGCCTCGATGCTGGTCGGGCCCGACGACACCGCCGTCGGCTCGGTCTCGGGAGGCTGCGTCGAGGGGGCCGTCTACGAGCTCGCCCAGGAGGTGGTCGCCGAGGGCACGCCGGTGCTGGAGCGGTACGGCGTCTCCGACGACGACGCCTTCGCGGTCGGGCTCACCTGCGGCGGCATCCTCGACGTCTACGTCGAGAAGGTCAGCCGCGAGACGTTCCCGGAGCTCGAGGAGGTCGCCGCCGACATCGAGGCCGGCCGGCCGGTCGCGCTGGCCACCGTCATCGAGCACCCGGACCCCGCCTGGCTCGGCCGGCGCCTCGTCGTACGCCCGGGCGAGCCGACCGGGCAGTCGCTCGGCAGCGCCCGCGCCGACGACGCGGTCCACGACGACGCGCTCGGGCTGCTGGCGAGCGGCCACAACGCGACCCTCACCTACGGCCCGGACGGCGAGCGGCGTGGCGAGGGGATGCGGGTGTTCGTGTGGGCGTTCGCGCCCAAGCCCCGGATGCTGGTCTTCGGCGCGATCGACTTCGCGGCCGCGGTGGCCCGGGTGGGCAGCTTCCTCGGCTACCACGTCACCGTGTGCGACGCCCGGCCCGTCTTCGCCACGACCAGCCGCTTCCCCGAGGCCGACGAGGTCGTCGTCGACTGGCCGCACCGCTTCCTGCAGGCCGAGCGCGACGCCGGCCGCATCGACCCTCGCACGGTCATCGCGGTCCTCACCCACGACCCCAAGTTCGACGTACCCCTCCTCGAGGTCGCGCTGCGCCTCCCGGACGTGGCGTACGTCGGGGCGATGGGCTCGCGACGTACCCACGACGACCGGCTGGCCCGGCTGCGGGAGGCGGGTGTGAGCGAGGAGGAGCTGGCGCGGCTGTCCAGCCCGATCGGCCTCGACCTGGGCGCCCGGACGCCGGAGGAGACCGCGATCAGCATCGCGGCCGAGATCATCGCCGGCCGCTGGGGCGGCTCGGGGGAGCGCCTGATGACGACCGACGGGCGGATCCACCGCGACCTCGGCTGATCCAGTTTTCGTGTGACGCACGCCACCACCCCGGTGTTACGTTGACGCAAGAGGTTCGAGCCCCGGGAGTTGGCCATGGTGCGCAGCGATCTGCACACGCGCAGGGTGGACGCCGTGCGCGCGTGGACCGCGTTCGTCGAGAACGGAGACGAGGCCGAGCGCCTCGTCCGCCCCGAGATCCTCACCAGCTGGGCCCGCTCCGAGGCCGCGATCTCGACCGACGTCACGCAGGCCCCCCTCGCCGACGAGCACGAGACCCATGAGTTCTGGCAGGGCTCGCCGCTGCAGACCGCGGTCGAACGGGTCGAGGCCGAGCTGCGCCGCACCTGCGAGGACGGCGACCTGGTCGTCGCGGTCACCGACGCCCAGACCCGGATCCTGTGGACGTACGGCGGCCGGGTGATGCGCCGCAAGGCCGAGACCGTGAACTTCGTGGCCGGTGGCCGCTGGGACGACCAGAGCGTCGGCACCAACGCGCTCGACCTGGCCAACCGGATGGACGCCCCGGCGATGGTGTTCAGTGCCGAGCACTACGCACCGATCGTGCACAACTGGGTCTGCTGGGCGGCGCCGGTGCACGACCCGGTCACCGGTCGGCAGCTCGGTGTCCTGGACCTCTCGACCACTTGGGACCGCACCCACCCGATCGGGCTCGCGACGGCCCGGGTGATGGCCCGCCTGATCGAGACCGCGATGCCGCGTTCGCGCGCGCACGCCCTGCTCGCCGACGACACCGGCGAGCCCGGACTCGTGATGACGCTGCTGGGCACCGCCGAGACCCGCCTCGACGGCCAGCGGCTGCTGCTCAACCGCCGCCAGACCGAGGTCCTCGCGCTGCTCGCGATGCACCCCGAGGGCCTCTCGCTCGAGCACCTGCACGCGCTCGTCTATGGCGACCAGAACGTCACCCTCTCCACGCTCAAGGCCGAGGTCTCCCACCTGCGGGCCGCGCTCGGCGGCCAGCTCACCTCACGCCCCTACCGGCTGCCGATGCCGGTCGCCACCGACGTCGACCACGTGCTCTCGCTGCTGCGCCGCGGCCAGGTCGCCGCCGCCGTCGAGGCGTACGGCGGCGACCTGCTGCCCGGCACCAACTCCCCGGCGCTCGGCGAGCTCGCCGAGTACGTCGCGGTCGCGGTCCGCGAGGCGCTGCTGGCCGACCCGCAGCCCGATGCCGTGGTCCGCTACAGCGAGCTCGCGCCGTACGACTCCGAGGTGCTCGAGGTCTGCCTGGCCTCCCTCGCCCGGATCGGCGGCCGCCCCCACCCCGCCGTACCCCTGCTGAAGGGGCGGCTGGCCGTCGCGCGGCGCTGAGG
>JAOPXF010000399.1 GCA_025965295.1 Nocardioides sp. | reverse complement strand
AGCTCAACTCCAGGCCCCGCAAACGCCACGGCTTCCGGACCCCAGCTGAGATGCTTGAGGAGATACTGGCCCAGTCTGCTGACAACCACGGTGTTGCATGACTGCCTCGATTCCGCCACACCTGCGTGTACCCCTGGTGCACCCGCCCTGCCCGCAACACCGTCCCCGGCGAACATGCCGCGGACTGTGACCACATCACCCCACGCGGTCGCGGCGGCCCCACGTGTTCGTGCAACCTCGCCCCGCTCTGCCGGCGCCACCATCGACTCAAGACCCACGGCGGCTGGACCTACACCCAACCCGAACGCGGCACCTACCTGTGGGCCAGCCCCCACGGCTACACCTACCTGCGCAACCACCACGGCACCCTCGACCTCGGGGCCGACCTCACCACCCAGCACACAGCGCAGCGACTCCGAAGAGCCTGACCGCCCCACACCCCGCCCCCAGCGGGGTCATCGGCATGCCCGGACCCCGAACGTGCGCGATCGAGGGCGGAGTTTGGGGCCGCAACCACAGACCGGCAACCACTGGCGACCGCAAGGCCGGGGACGGCCGTAACCAAGCACCTGTACCGACGCCCACGGCGACCACGTATCCCGAGAATCCGGCAACGCAGGCGGTCGCCTCACCGGGTTTCGACGACGCTCGCTGCTCAACCAACAGAGGCGCGGGCGGTCGCCTCACCGGGCTCAGATCGCGAGCGTGCTCTTGTTCCGCTGGATGCTGCCCAGGACGCCGTTGACGAAGGACGGTGAGTCGTCGGTGGACAGGTCGCGCACGAGCGAGGTCGCCTCGCTCACCGCGACCGCGTCGGGGACGTCGTCGACGTACAGCAGCTCGTAGACGCCCAGGCGCAGGACGTTGCGGTCCACGGCGGGCATCCGGTCGAGGGTCCAGCCCGAGGAGTACTCCGCGAGCAGCTCGTCGATGCGGGCCTGGTGCTCGACGACGCCGTGGACGAGGGCCGCGGTGTAGGCGTTGGTCGGACCCTCACCGTCGGCCACGGCCCGCTCCAGGGCACCGACGGCGCTCTCGGAGCGGAGCTCGGAGGCGTAGAGCACGTCGAGCGCGCGCTTGCGGGCCTTGGTGCGGGCACTCATCAGGACTTGACGCGGCCCATGTAGGAGGAGTCGCGGGTGTCGACCTTGATCTTCTCGCCCTGGTTGATGAACAGCGGCACCTGGATCTCGTGACCGGTCTCCAGGGTGGCCGGCTTGGTGCGGCCGGTCGCGCTGTCACCGGCGAGGCCGGGCTCGGTGAAGGTCACGAGGAGCTCGACCGAGGCGGGCAGCTCGATGAAGAGCACCCGGCCCTCGTTGGTCGCGACGACGACCTCCTGGTTCTCGAGCAGGAAGTTCGCGGCGTTGCCGACGATCTCGGGGGTGATCTCGAGCTGCTCGTAGCTCTGGACGTCCATGAAGACGTACGCCGAGCCGTCGTTGTAGAGGTAGGACATCGTGCGGCGGTCGACCGTGGCGGTCTCGACCTTGGTGCCGGCGTTGAACGTCTTGTCGACCGACTTGTTCGACTCGACGTTCTTGAGCTTGGTGCGCACGAACGCGGGGCCCTTGCCCGGCTTGACGTGCTGGAACTCCACGACAGCCCAGAGCTGACCGTCGATGTTGAGAACCATGCCGTTCTTCAGGTCGTTCGTCGTTGCCATGCGCGCGTGTCAGCCTTCGTGTCGTCAGATCGGGATTGTCGCCGCAACCGACCGATCCGGTCGCCGGGCAACAGCCGCCGAGTCTATCGCCACCGGCGACGCCAGCCGAAACTGCAGCCCGGACGCCTGCTAGGCGAACTCCCACACGACCTGGACGGTCACACCGAGGTCCTGCTTGCCGGCCCGGATCGGCATCGCCTTGATCGCCGACGAAGTCCGCATCAGCCCGTCCAGCTCGTAGGTCCGGTTCTGGTTGGCCGACCGGTTCGAGGTGGTCACCTCGCGCAGCGTGAGCACCTCCCCCAGCTCCTGCCCGGTCGCCTCGGCGTACTGCGTGGCCTTGGCGGTGGCCTCGGCCACGGCGGCGTCGCGCGCCTGCTCCATGACCGCCTCCGGGTCGCCGACGCGCAGCTTGATGTCGTTGACGCGCACCGCGTTGCCGCCCGCGGCGACCGCCGCGCTCACCGCGCGGCCGCCCATCTTCAGCTCCTTGACCAGCACCGACGCCCGCTGCGAGACACGGTAGCCGCGCAGCGTCGGCGGCGAGTAGGCGTGGTAGTCGTAGACCGGATACATCGACAGCCCCGTGGACTGGACGTCGGCGCGCTTCACGCCGTACGGCTCCAGGGCGGCGAGCACCCGGTCCATCGTCCTGCTGGCGCTGTCCAGCGCGGTCTCGAGGTCGGGCCGGGTGGCACCGACGGCGAGCGCGAAGACGAGCTGGTCGGGGACGGCCGTCGCCTGGCCCTTGCCCACCATCGTGAGGGTGCGGTCGGCGGCAGTGGCGGAGGCCACGACGGGCTGGTCGGCCGCCCGCGCTTCCCCGCCCCCTCCCGCGTCGCCGAGCAGGTAGGCCGTCACCAGCCCGATCAGGACCACTCCCGTGGCCAGGATGCTCCGGATGCTGATCGTCACGTTGCCGTTCATGAGGTCTCGGACGCCGGACCGCCCGGATGGGTTCCCGGGACCGCCCGGACGCACTGGTCTGGCCCAGTGGGAACGTGCCATTCCGGACACCGGCGACGGCTGGCAACGTCGAGTGATGGTCACCCTGAAGCGCCAGTGGATCGGGATCGCGATCGGCCTCCTCGCCCTGTTCGTCGCTCTCGGCGGCCCGGCCCAGGCGGTCGACACCGCGAGCTCGCTGTCGGAGCTGATCACCGGGAAGCAGGTCAAGGACGGCTCCCTGCAGGCCAAGGACCTCAGCAAGGCCGCCCGGAGGAGCCTGCAGGGACAGCGCGGCCCGGCCGGCCCCCAGGGCGCGCCCGGTGCGGAAGGTCCCGCTGGTCCGGCCGGCCCGGCCGGCCCGCAGGGACCCGCGGGGTCCGTCGACGGCTCCATCGCCGGTGGTGACCTCACGGGCACCTACCCGAACCCCGACATCGGGCCACACGCGGTGGGCATCCCTGAGCTCGCGACCATCCCGGCCGTCCGGATCACCGGCTCGGCCACGTCGGTCGCGAACGACACCATCACCACCGTGAACTGGGGCAGCGGCCAGCAGTACGAGACCGTCGCCTCGATGTACGACCCGGCCGAGGGCACCAAGCTGGTCGCCCCGGTGAGCGGGCTCTACCTCGCGGCCGCCTCGCTGGGCTTCAACGGCAATGCGACCGGCGTCCGTTCGGTCGCGATCGCGACCAACGGCAGCAACTCCAACCCGGCCTGCTTCGACCGCCGCGTCACGGCCAGCGCCACGCTCGCGACGTTCGTGAACGCGACCTGCGTGGTGCGGCTGAACGCCGGCGAGTTCATCACCGCGACGGTCACCCAGACGTCGGGCGGCGCGCTCGGCTTCAACGGGTTCGAGTCGATGTCGCTGACCTGGATGGGGAGCCTGTCGTAGGACCCCGGCTCAGCCGCGGGCGAGGACCTCGAGGGCCATCCGGTAGCCCTGGATGCCGTGCCCGGCGATCACCTCGACGGCGTGCGGGGTGACGACCGAGGTGTGCCGGAACTCCTCGGGCCGCTGCAGCGGCTCGGAGATGTGGACCTCGACGAGGGGTGCGACCAGCTGCGCGCAGGCGTCGTACAGCGCGTAGGAGTAGTGCGTCCAGGCGGCGGCGTTGAGCACCACGGGGACGGCCTCGTCGGCCGCCACGTTGAGCCAGTCGAGGAGCTCGCCCTCGTGGTTGGTCTGGCGGACCTCCACCTCCAGGCCGAGCTCACTCCCCCACTGGACGCAGGCCTGCGCCAGCTCGGCGTAGGTCGTGCTGCCGTAGATCTCCGGCTGGCGGCGCCCGAGCCGGCCGAGGTTGGGGCCGTTGAGGACGAGCGCCTTCACCGCCGACCGCCCGCGAGGACGTCGTAGGCGCTGCGCAGGTCGACCTCGGACGGGCCGGCCAGGATCGTCGGCACCGCCAGGTCGGACAGCACCACGAACCGCAGCTGTGAGCCGCGGGTCTTCTTGTCGACCTTCATCGCGGCGTGCAGCTCGTCGAAGGACGCCCCGTGGTACGTCGTGGGCAGACCGACGCGCGCGAAGGCGCTGTGGTGCCGGGCGACGATCTCGGGGGCGAGCGTGCCGGCGCGACCGGCCAGCTCGGCGACGTAGACGCAGCCCAGCGCGACGGCCTCACCGTGCCGGACGGCGTAGTTCTCTGCCCGCTCGATGGCGTGGGCCATGGTGTGCCCGTAGTTGAGGATCTCGCGCCCGGGGTGGCCACCGAGGCCACCGGTCTCCTTGAGGTCGGAGACCACGACGTCGATCTTGACCCGGATGGCCCGCTCGACGAGCTCGCGCAGCACCGGGGAGTCCGCGGTCAGCGAGTCGGGGTCGGTGGTCTCGACCAGCTGCAGGATCGCGGGATCGGCGATGAAGCCGCACTTCACGACCTCGCCGAGCCCGGCCACCAGCTCGGCGCGGGGCAGGGTGGCGAGCGTCGACAGGTCGCAGAGCACCCCGGCCGGCTCGTGGAACGCGCCGACGAGGTTCTTGCCGCTGCGGGTGTTCACACCGGTCTTGCCGCCGACCGCGGCGTCGACCATCGCCAGCAGCGTGGTCGGCACGTGGACCACGCGGACCCCGCGCAGCCAGGTCGCGGCGACGAAGCCGCCCAGGTCGGTCGTGGCGCCACCGCCGAAGGTGACGATCGCGTCGGAGCGGGTGAAGCCCGCGTCGCCGAGCGCGTCCCAGCACGACACCGCGACCGCGGCGCCCTTGGCGCGCTCGCCGTCGGGGATCGGCAGCACCATCACGTCGTAGGCGGCCGCGAGCGAGTCGAGGACCGGCGCCACGAGCTCACCGAGCGCGTCGGAGAAGACGACCGCCACCCGCTGGACCCCGACGCCCAGCATGGCGGGGAGCCGCTCGGAGAGGTCGGTGCCGACCACGACGTCGTACGGCGATGCGCCGGCCACCGACAGGACCGTGTCGTTCATGTCAGCGCCTCTCCGATCTCCCTCGCGACATCTTCGGGGGTGCGACCGTCGGTGTCCACGACCAACGTCGCGACGCTCTCGTAGACCGGGGTCCGCTCGTCGAGCAGGGCCTTGATCCGGGAGCGCACGTTGCCCAGCAGCAGCGGTCGGCCGGTGCCGAGCCCCACGCGCTTCACGGCGTCGGTCAGGCCGACCCGCAGGAAGACCACGGTCTGCCCCGCGAGGAGCCGGCGCGTCTCGGGGTCGAGCGGGGCACCACCGCCCAGGGCCAGGACGCCGTCGTGCGTCGCGAGCGCGTCGGCGACCGCGGCCCGCTCGAGCGCGCGGAAGTGCGACTCCCCCGGGTCGAGGAAGATCTCGGCGACCGGTCGGCCCTCGGCGGCCACGATGTCCGCGTCGGTGTCGCGCGCCGGCACGTCCCACAGCTCGGCGAGCAGGTCCGCCACCGTGGTCTTGCCGGAGCCGGGCGGGCCCACGAGCACGGCCATCGGCTTTCGGTGATCGAGATTCACCTGAACCTCAGCGTGTCCAGGTAGTTCTCGGCGTTGCGGCGGGTCTCGCGCACCGAGTCGCCGCCGAACTTCTCCAGGACGGCGTCGGCGAGCACCAGGGCCACCATCGCCTCCGCGACGATGCCGGCCGCCGGGACGGCGCACACGTCGGAGCGCTGGTGGTGGGCCACGGCCTCCTCGCCGGTGGCCACGTCGACCGTGCGCAGCGCCTTGGGCACCGTGGCGATCGGCTTCATCGCCGCGCGCACCCGCAGCACCTCGCCGGTGGTCATGCCGCCCTCGGTCCCCCCGGAGCGGCCGCTGACGCGACGGATCCCCTCGTCGGTCGGCACCATCTCGTCGTGGGCCAGCGAGCCGGGTGTGGCGGCGAGCGCGAAGCCGTCGCCGACCTCGACCCCCTTGATCGCCTGGATGCCCATCAGCGCACCCGCCAGCCGCGAGTCGAGGCGGCGGTCCCAGTGGACGTGCGACCCGAGGCCCGGCGGCAGGCCATGGACCACGACCTCCACCACACCGCCGAGGGTGTCGCCGTCCTTGTGGGCCTGGTCGATAGCGGCCACCATCGCGGCCGCCGCGTCGGGGTCGAGGCAGCGCACGGGGTTCTCGTCGAGGCGGGCCACGTCGTCGGGCTGCGGCCAGAGGCCGTCGGGGGCCCGGACGCCGCCGAGCTCGATCACGTGGGACACGATGCGCGCGCCCACGGACTGCTCGAGGAAGTTGCTGGCCACCCGGCCGAGGGCCACCCGTGCCGCCGTCTCGCGGGCCGAGGCGCGCTCGAGAATGGGGCGGGCCTCCTCGAAGTCGTACTTCTGCATGCCGGCCAGGTCGGCATGGCCGGGCCGCGGTCGGGTCAGGGCCGCGTTGCGGGCCAGCGCCTCGAGCTCGACCGTGTCGACCGGGTCGGCTGACATCACCTTGTCCCACTTGGGCCACTCGGTGTTGCCCACCTCGATCGCGACCGGCCCGCCCATCGTGCTCCCGTGGCGCACGCCGCCGGTGATCGTGACCTCGTCCTGCTCGAACTTCATCCGGGCGCCGCGGCCGTAGCCGAGGCGCCGCCGGGCCAGGGAGTCCTGGATGTCGGCCGTCGTCACCTGGACGTGGGCCGGCAGCCCCTCGAGGATCGCGACCAGGGACGGGCCGTGGGACTCGCCCGCGGTGAGCCAACGCAGCATGTGGTCAGTCTTTCATCCCGGGGATCGAGCCCGCCCCCGGTCACCCGGCGACGAGACTGGCGACCAGCGGCTCGCCCACGACCACGCCGACCAGGGCGCCGACGAGCATGAACGGCCCGAACGGGAAGGCCGTCCGCAGCACCGCCCGGTCGCGCCGTACGACGGCGAGCAGCAGCCCCGGCAGCCCGAAGACCAGGAAGCCGCTGTAGAGCCCCACCACGAGCTGCGGCCAGCCCAGGTAGCCGAGCGCGCACCCCAGCATCCCGGCGAGCCGGACGTCCCCGAAGCCCATGCCCGACGAGTGCACCCGCCACAGCAACCAGAAGAACGTCCGGGCGGCGACGAGGCCGATGCCAGCGCGCTCCAGGGCGGCCAGGTCGCGGTCGAGGAACCAGCAGACGACGACGAGGCCGGCGACCACGAGCGTCGCGGGGTTGACGATCCTGGTGGGCAGCAGCCTGGTCCGGTGGTCGACGACCGCGAGCGCGACGCCCACGGGCACCAGGAACAGCACGAACAGCAGGGCCCAGACCCACCCCAGCGCGAGTCCCGCGAGCCCGCCGGCGACGGCGCTGGCCAGCGCGCACTTCAGGAGCAGGCCGGGAGCAGCCGCCACGTCGACGAAGAGCTCCTTGGGCCCCTCCGCGATCGCGTCCACGTCCGGCCCGTCGGACAGCTCGGGCTCCGGGAGCCGGGCGATGAGCGCCGGCACCAGCTGGCCAGTGGCCAGGGAGACGACGGCGGCCACGACCGCGGTGTCGAGGTGGGTCATGCCCGGGACTGGCGGTCGGCGAGGGCGACCTCGCCGGCGCGGCGCATGCGGTCGAGCGGTGCGTCGTGCCCGGTGAAGAGCCGGAACTGCAGCGCGGCCTGGTGGACCAGGAGGTCGAGGCCCCCGACCAGCACCCGATCGGCGGCAGCGGCCGCCAGCGGCGTCGGCCAGGGGTCGTAGAGCGCCTCGAAGACCACCGGGACGTCGGCACAGCGGGCCACGAGCTCGGCGTCCTGGGCCTGCGCGGGGATCGTCGAGACGACGACCTCGCCCTGCACCGGGTCACCGGCGAGCGAGCCCACCACGACCCGGGGCCCCGAAGGGTGCCGCGCGACCGCCGCGACCGCCTCGGCGGCCCGGTCGGGCGAGCGCACCAGCAGCGTGACCGTCGACGCGCCCAGCTCGCACAGGGCCAGCCCCGTGGACGCGGCCGTCGCACCCCCACCGAGCACGGTGCCGGCGGTGACCGGTCCGTCGTACCTCTCGCGGACGGCGGCGACGGCGCCGGGGAGGTCGGTGTTGTCCGCCACGACGACCCGCCCCTCGTCCAGCACGAGCGTGTTGGCCGCTCCCGCGAGGGCCGCCCGGGCCGTGACCTCCGGCGCCAGCACCAGCGCGGTCCGCTTGAGCGGCATCGTCAGCGACAGCCCTCGCCACGAGCCGTCGAGACCGGCCAGGAACCCCGGCAGGCCGTCGGCGGCGACCCGCACCGCGTCGTACGCCCAGTCCAGGCCGAGCGCGGCATAGCCGGCCCGGTGCAGCACCGGCGACAGCGAGTGCCCGATCGGGTCGCCGAGCACCGCACACCTCATGGGAACCCCATCAGCAGGCGTCGGACGTCTCGCAGTACTGGTCGAGCTCGGTGGAGAACTCGAGAAACTCCGAGTAGGAATCCGTGAACTTCGTCTCGCCAGTCCGGAGGTTGACCGTGACGTAGAACAACCACGGCCCCTCCGCCGGCGAGGTGGCCGCTTCGATCGCCGCGTCGCCAGGGGCACCGATCGGCCCGGGCGGGAGACCCTTCTGCCGGTAGGTGTTGTACGGCGAGTCTGCCACCTCGTCGATCTGAGCGATCGTGAGCCGTGCAATCGAACGGTGACCCAGGGCGTAGTTGACGCTCGCATCGATCTGAAGGAAGCCGGCCGTGGGGCCCGAAGGATCCTCGAGCCGGTTGTAGATCACGCGGGAGATCTTGGGCATGTCGTTCCCGTGTCCCTCGGCCTGTACCAGGCTCGCGACGGTCATCAGCTCACCGGGCGTGTAGTCGAGCCTCGCCGCGGCGCCCTCCAGATCCGCGTCGTTCGCTGCCTGGCGCCAGCGGGCAACCATGGCCTGGAGCATCCCCTCAGGAGTTTCCTTGGGCCCGAACGCGTACGTCGCCGGGAACAGGTAGCCCTCCGGGTTGCCCTCGGCGTAGTCGGGCAGCCCCAGCTCGCCCGGGTTGTCGATGACCTTCTGGAACGCAGCCCGCGGGAAGTCGGTCTTGTCGGCGAGCACGTCGAGGATCTCGGTGACCCGCAGCCCCTCGGGGATGGTCACGCTGTTCTTCAGGATGTTGCCCGGGTCGACGAGGATCTCGACCACGTCGGAGGACTTCATCTCCTTCTTCAGCTGGTAGAAGCCCACCTGGATCTTGGTCGAGTCGGGGTTGGCGGAGGCCGCGTCGGTGAACGCCTCGACCGAGGCCACGACGCCGGCCTTCTTCAGGTTGCGCCCCATCTCGGCGACGCTGTCGCCCTGGTGCACCTCGAACGTGAGCTTGCCGCGGCCGGGACCGTCGAAGTCCTTCGCGGACGAGAACTGGCTCTGGAGGAAGTCGACGCCCTTGGTGACGGCGAAGTAGAAGCCGCCGAAGACCACCGCCAGCGCCACGATCACGGCCAGGCAGCCCTTGAACCCCCGGCGCTTGCGCCGACGGCCACCGGCGGGCGGGGGCTGCTCGTCGTACTCGTCGTCCAGAATCTGGTCACTCATGCGTCTCCTCGAGGATCTCACCGGGCGCGGTCCCCGTCGCGCGTTCGGTGTCCAGGGCGTTCTGCAGGATCACGACGGCCGCTGCCTGGTCGACGACGGCGCGTCGCTTGCTGCCCTTGCGGCCACGGTCGCGCAGCATAGCCTCCGCGGACACGGTGGTCAGCCGCTCGTCGCACAGGCGCACCGGGACAGGCGCCACCCGGCGGGCCAGCTGGGCCGCGAAGGTGCGCGCCTTGACGGCCGCCGGGCCCTCGCTCCCCGACAGCGAGCGAGGCAGGCCGACGACGATCTCGACGGCCTCCTCCTCGGCCACGATCGCGACGATCCGGGCCAGGTCCCCCTTGCCCCGGCGGACCGTCTCGACCGGCGTGGCGAGAAGGCCGGACGGGTCGCTGCGCGCGACCCCGATCCGGGCGTCACCCGGGTCGATCCCGAGCCGTACGCCGTGGCGCAACGCCTCAGGCCTGTCCGGCGAGGCGCGCGACCTCGGTCTGGACCAGGGTGAGCGCCTCGTCGATCCGGGAGGTGTCGGATCCGCCACCTTGGGCGACGTCGTCCTTGCCACCGCCCTTGCCGCCGACGAGCGGGCCGATCGCACGGACCAGCTCGTTGGCGCTGATGCCGCGCGAGCGGGCCTCGTCGTTGACGGCGGCCACGACCGACACCTTCGCCTCGGCCCCGGAACCAGTGGAGCCGATGATGACCACGGCACCGGGCTGCCCGGCGGGCAGCCGGCCGCGCACGTCGAGCGCCAGCGTGCGGACGTCGCCGCCGCTCGCCCCGTCGGCGCGGTGCGCCACCACGTTGACACCCGCGACCTGGGTGGCGTCGGCGGCGAGCCGGCCACCGGCGGCGAGCAGCTGGCCGACCCGGGCCTTCTCGATCTCCCTCTCGGCGGCGCGCAGCCGCTCGACCAGGTCGGCCACCCGGCCCACCAGGTCGTCGGGCTGGGTCTTGAGCAGGCCGGTGAGCTGGCCGACCACGTCACGCTCGCGCGCGAGGTAGGCGAACCCCTCGACACCCGTGAGCGCCTCGATGCGCCGGCTGCCGGAGCCCACGGACGACTCCCCCGTCACGACGATCGTGCCGACCTGCGAGGAGTGGTCGACGTGGGTGCCACCGCAGAGCTCGCGCGACCAGGGACCGCCGATCTCGACCACCCGCACCTTGGTGTCGTCGTACGTCTCACCGAAGAGCGCGATCGCCCCCCAGTCGCGGGCGTCGGAGAGTGACATGTACTGCCAGCCGACGGGCAGGTCGGCGCGCAGCGCGTTGTTCGACACCTGCTCGAGGTCGTGCAGCTGCGCGGCCGAAAGGCCCGTGGTCCAGCCGAAGTCGAGGCGGAGGTAGCCCGGGCGGTTGTAGGAGCCGGACTGGAGCGCGGTGGGGCCGAGGACCTCACGCAGGGCGGCGTGCACGATGTGCGTGCCGGAGTGCGCCTGCCGCGCACCGATGCGCCAGTCGGGGTCGACCCGCGCGTGCAGCACACCGCCCGGGGCGAGCTCGCCGTCGACCACCCGCACCTGGTGCACGACCAGCCCCCGGACCGGGCGCTGCACGTCGAGGACCTCGAGCCGGCCGCCGTCGAACTCGATCGTGCCCGCGTCGGCCGCCTGCCCGCCGGACTCGGCGTAGAACGGCGTGCGGTCGAGGACCAGCTCACCGACCTCGCCCGGCGCGAGCGAGGTCACGGGCGCACCGCCGGCCAGCAGCGCCAGCGCCCTGGACTCCGTCTCCAGCGTCTCGTAGGCAAGCCACTCGGTGGGCCCGTTGGCGTCGAGGATGCTCCGGTAGACACCGGTGTCGGCGTGCTGGCACTTCTTGCCGCGCGCGTCGGCCTTGGCCCGCTCGCGCTGCTCGCGCATCAGGCTGCGGAAGCCCTCCTCGTCGACGCTGAGACCGGCCTCGGAGGCCATCTCCAGGGTGAGGTCGATCGGGAAGCCGTAGGTGTCGTGGAGCGCGAACGCCTTGGGGCCGGAGAGCCGGGTCTCGCCGCTGGCCTTCACGTCCCGCGCCGCGAGGTCGAAGATCTGGGTGCCGGCCTGCAGGGTCCGGCGGAAGGCGTCCTCCTCGGCGTAGGCGACCTGGGCGATGCGGTCCCAGTCGCGGTGCAGCTCGCCGTAGGTCTCGCCCATCTTGTCGCGGCTGACCGGCATCAGCTCCGGCAGCGCGCGGTCCTCGTAGCCGAGCAGACGCATCGAGCGCACCGCGCGGCGCAGCAGCCGGCGCAGCACATAGCCCCGCGCCTCGTTGCCGGGCGTCACGCCGTCCCCGATCAGCATCATCGCGCTGCGGACGTGGTCGGCGACCACCCGGAACCGGACGTCGTCCTGGTGGTCGGCACCGTAGCGGCGACCGGTGAGCTCCATCGCCTTCTCGATCACGGGGAACATGACGTCGATCTCGTACATGTTCTCGCATCCCTGCATCAGGAAGGCGACCCGTTCCAGGCCCATGCCCGTGTCGATGTTCTTCTTCGGCAGCGAGCCCGCGATGTCGAAGTCGACCTTGCTGCGGACGGCGCTGAGCTCGTCCTGCATGAAGACGAGGTTCCAGAACTCCAGGTAGCGGTCCTCGGCGCTGAAGTCGCCCTCCGGGCCGTACTCCGGACCGCGGTCGATGAGGATCTCCGAGCAGGGGCCCCCGGGACCGGGCACACCCATGGACCAGTAGTTCTCGGCCTTGCCCAGCCGGATGATCCGCTCGTCGGGCAGCCCGGTGACCTTGCGCCACAGCGCGACCGCCTCGGCGTCGTCCTCGTAGACGCTCGGGTAGAGCTTGGACTCCGCGAAGCCCCACCCGCCGTCGGCGACGGACTTCGTGACCAGGTCCCACGCGAGCTCGATCGCGTGCTCCTTGAAGTAGTCGCCGAAGGAGAAGTTGCCGCACATCTCGAAGAACGTGCCGTGCCGGGTGGTCTTGCCGACGTCCTCGATGTCGGGCGTCCGCACGCACTTCTGCACGCTGGTCGCCCGGTCGTACGGCGCGGTCTCCTGGCCCAGGAAGTAGGGCTTGAACGGCACCATGCCCGCGTTGACGAACAGCAGGTTCGGGTCGTCGAGCAGCAGGGAGGCAGACGGCACCGCCTGGTGGCCGTCGCGCTCGAAGTGAGCGACGAACCTCCGGCGAATCTCCGCGGTGTCCATCAGGTGCTGCCTTCCGTGTCGTCGGTGCGGGCGGCCTTGTGCCGTCCCGCTTCCAGCTCGGGTGTCCCATGAGGCACGAGCCCGTAGCGCTCGCGCAACTCCGTTTCCTTCTCGGTGGAGCCCTGGGCGACCTCGTCGCGGAACATCCGCGCACCGAGGGTGACGCCGCTCCAGCGGTCGCGCAGCCCGTCGGCGGTCAGCGCCTCGGCGGCGCGGCGGCCGCGCACCATCGCATAGACCCCGGCGCCCGCTCCGGCGACGAACCAGAGGCCGCGCCTCATGCTGCGTCCTCGTCGTCGGTGAGGGTGGACCGCTCGGTGGCTTCGTACCGCCGGCGGGCCTCCTTGAGCTCCGCACGCCGCTGCTTGCGGGCCCGGCGGATCTCGCGGCGGACCTCGAAGCGGATCCGGTTGCGCACCTCGGGGGCCAGCGCCACGCGCACGCCGTGGGCCAGGGACGCGGCCCGGACTACCGTCTCGCGCAGCACGAGGTCGGCGAAGAGCGCCGGCTCGATCCGCGCCTGGGTCGCCTCGTCGGTGTCGCCGAGATGGGTGATGACGTACTCGGGCGGGTCTGCGGGGGGCTCGCGGTGCCGGACGGGTGCCGCCAGGCGACGCTCGACGTCGTCCAGCCGCGCGCGCAGGGACGCCGCCTCGGCGTGCGCGGCGCGCAGCTCGCGCTCGGTCCGGGCGCGGCCGAGCATCAGCACGATCGCGAGGACCAGGGCGAGCAGGGCCAGCGCGCCGAGCACGGACGGCACGATCCACTCCTGCATCACAGTGCCCGACCCTATCGCGAGCCCTTCCGCTCCCCGGACCCCCGGATCAGGCGGCGTACCCGCTCCCAGCGCTCCTTGATCGCGGCCTCGGCGCCGAGGCTGGTGGGCTGGTAGTACGCCGCGTCGGCGACCACGTCGGGGGCGTACTGCTGCTCCGCGATGCCGAACGGCTCGTCGTGGCTGTACTTGTACGCCGAGCCGTGCCCGAGGTCCTTCGCCCCCGAGTAGTGCGCGTCGCGCAGGTGGGCCGGCACCGGTCCGATCTTGCCGGCCCGTACGTCGGCCCGCGCGGCACCGATCGCGACGGTGACCGCGTTCGACTTCGGCGCCACAGCGAGCGCGATCGTGGCGTGGGCGAGCGTCAGCTGGGCCTCGGGCATCCCGATCAGCTGCACGGTCTGCGCGGCGGCGACCGCGGTCGTCAGGGCGGTGGGGTCGGCCAGGCCGATGTCCTCGCTCGCGAGGATCATCAGCCGGCGCGCGATGAAGCGCGGGTCCTCCCCCGCCTCCAGCATGCGGGCGAGGTAGTGCAGGGCGGCGTCGGCGTCGGAACCGCGGATCGACTTGATGAAGGCGCTGGTGACGTCGTAGTGCTGGTCGCCCTGACGGTCGTAGCGCACCGCCGCCTGGTCGACCGCGGTCTCGGCGGTGGCCAGGTCGACGACGTCGCGCCCCTGGGACGTGGCTGCGCCGGCCGCCGCCTCGAGGTAGGTGAGCGAGCGTCGTGCGTCGCCGCCGGCCAGCCGCACCAGGTGGTCGAGGGCGTCGTCCTCGACGCTGATCCGCCCGCCGAGCCCGCGCTCGTCGCTGAGCGCATGCGCGACGACCGCCCGGATGTCGTCGTCGTCCAGGGACTGCAGCCGCAGCAGGAGGCTGCGAGACAGCAGCGGCGAGATCACGGAGAAGAACGGGTTCTCCGTGGTGGCCGCGACCAGGGTCACCCAGCGGTTCTCGACACCCGGCAGCAGGGCGTCCTGCTGGGCCTTGCTGAAGCGGTGCACCTCGTCGACGAAGAGAACGGTCTCGCGGCCACCACCCACGAGCTCGGACCGGGCGGCGTCGATCGCGGCCCGGACCTCCTTGACGCCGGCCGACACGGCCGACACCTCGACGAACCGGCGGTCCGTCTGCTGGCTGACGATCGAGGCGATCGTGGTCTTGCCGGTCCCGGGCGGACCCCAGAGGAGCAGCGACATCGGCTGGTCACCCTCGATGAGGCGGCGCAGCGGCGAGCCGGGCGCGCGGAGCTGAGCCTGCCCCACCAGCTCGTCCAGGGTGCGCGGGCGCATCCGCACCGCTAGCGGCGCGGACGCGTGCGTGTTGGCCGAGAGCGCTCCGCTCCCGACCGGTCGCCCGGGCGCACCCGGGGCGTCGAAGAGTCCCTCCACACCCGTCACCGTAGGTGGTGCGGCCCAGAAGGGTTCGACCGACCGGTCAGCCCGACACCATCTGCCGCGTCTTCACGTCGAACCAGGTGGTCGCGTAGCTCGACCCGGTGTTGATGTCCTGCGGCGTGGCG
The DNA here is from genome assembly GCA_025965295.1 of Nocardioides sp. GTDB lineage: Bacteria > Actinomycetota > Actinomycetes > Propionibacteriales > Nocardioidaceae > Nocardioides. The sequence continues at coordinate 691 of JAOPXF010000399.1, read as the reverse complement.
CCGGGCACGGGACTTCCCTGGTTGTCGACGCCGAGGAGGCCGGTCGTGACCGGCGTCTGCGGCGGCCGGCCCAGCTCCCCCGGGAAGTGACAGGCGACCTTGTGCCGCGCGCCGATCTGCAGCAGCGGCGGCTCGACCTTGGCGCAGATCTCCTGGGCCAGGTGGCAGCGCGTGCGGAACCGGCAGCCCGACGGCGGGTTGATCGGCGACGGCACGTCGCCCTCGAGCATGATCCGCTCGCGCCGCCCGCCGATGGCTGCCTGCTTGACGTCGGGCACGGCGGACAGCAGCGCCTGGGTGTACGGGTGGTGTGCGTGGCCGTAGATCGTCTCGCGGTCGGCGATCTCCACGATCTTGCCGAGGTACATCACCGCGACCTCGGGGCAGAAGTGCCGCACGATGGCCAGGTCGTGGGCGATGAAGAGGTAGGCGATCTCGAACTCGCGCTGGAGGTCCTGGAGCAGGTTGACGACCTGCGCCTGGATCGACACGTCGAGTGCGGAGACCGGCTCGTCGGCCACGAGCAGCTTGGGGTTCAGGGTGAGCGCCCGGGCGATGCCGATCCGCTGGCGCTGGCCGCCGGAGAACTCGTTGGGGTAGCGGTTGTAGTGCTCGGGGTTCAGACCGACGACCTCGAGGATCTCCTGGACCCGGCCGATCACCTTGTTCTTGGGCACCACCTTGTGGACCT
>JAOPXF010000215.1 GCA_025965295.1 Nocardioides sp. | reverse complement strand
CTGCAGAAGGCCGGCCTGCGCGACCAGGTCATCGTGATGGTCGGCGGCGCCCCGGTCACCCAGTAGTACGCCGACGCGTTCGGTGCCGACGGGTACGCCGCCGACGCCTCCCAGACAGTCAAGCGCGCCAATGCGCAGCTCCACGAGAAGCGCGCGAAGGTGCCGGCGTAATGGCGGCTGAACACCTCGAGACGGTCCTCCGCTCTGCGACGCAGGAGGTCGTCATCGGCCACGGTCGCCGGTTCTGCCTGATCGGCGAGCGGATCAACCCGACCGGGCGCCGGATCTTCCAGGACCAGCTGCGCGCGGGTGACCTCTCCGCCATCGAGCGCGACGTGCGGGCCCAGGTCGAGGGCGGCGCCGACGTGCTCGACATCAACATGGGCGTGCCGCTGACCGACGAGGCCGACCTGCTGGCCAGGGCGATCACGATGGTGCAGCGGCTCACCGACAAGCCGATCTGCATCGACTCCTCCGTGGTCGAGGCGCTCGAGGCCGGGCTGTCGGTCTACCGCGGCCGGGCGCTGGTCAACTCGATCACCGCCGAGGACGAGCGGATGGAGCAGATCCTCCCACTGGTCAAGAGGTACGACGCCGCGATCATCGCGCTGCCCAACGACTCCGACGAGATCCCGATGGAGGCCGAGAAGCGGATCGTGCTGACCCGCAAGATCATCGAGGTCGCGACCAAGGAGTACGGCATCGCCGCCGCCGACATCGTCATCGACCCGCTCGCCATGCCGATCGGCGCCGACCAGGAGGTCGTCAACACCACGCTGGAGACCATGCGCCGGATCCGCGACGAGTTCGGGGTCAACATGACCTGTGGCGCCTCCAACGTGTCCTTCGGGATGCCGGCGCGGCACGCGATCGGCGCGGCGTTCCTGCCGATGGCGATGACCGCCGGGCTCACCTCCGCGATCATGGACACCCGCACCCCGCAGATCGTCGAGGCGGTCAAGGCCGCCGACCTGCTCCTCGGTCACGACGAGTGGGGCGGCGCCTGGATCGCCGCCCACCGCGCCCGCCAGGCCCGGGAAGCCGCCGAGACCGCGTGAGCGACGGACCGGACTTCTCCCTCGACGACATCGGCGACATTGCCGACATCGCCGACATCGGTCGCGAGGGGCTGATCACGCCGTCGGGAGCGGAGCCGGTCACCCACGACGGCACGGGTCGGGTCGACCTGGCGTTCACGATCCACGCGACCCCGGACGCCACGTCGGGTGCCGACGTACCCGCAGCGATGCGCAGTGTCCGGGTGCCGCCCGGCGTCACCGTCTTCGACTCCGCGTCGTGGAACGGCATCGCGATCGACTCGACCTGCGGCGGCCACGGCACCTGTCACAAGTGCAAGGTGCGGGTCGAAGGTGGCGACGTGCCGATCACGCGGCACGACGTACGCACGTTCAGCGGCGAGCAGCTCGCGGAGGGCTGGCGGCTCGCCTGCCTGGTGCAGGCGACCCGCAACCTCGCCGTCGAGGTGCCGCCGCTGACGACCCGCCCCAAGGCCGCGACCGTCGGCGTGGGGCGGCAGGTGATCCTGCGGCCGGCGCTGCAGAAGCGGTACGTCGAGCTCGAGGAGGCGACCCTCGCCGATCAGCGCACCGACCTGGTCCGGCTCACCGACGCGATCACCGACCTCGAGCTGACCGCCGACCTGTACGTGCTGCGACGGCTCTCGACCGTGCTGCGGGCGGCCGACTTCAAGGTGACGGCGGTGATCGTCGACGAGGACCTGGTCGACGTCGAGCCGGGGGACACCACCGAGGCCCGCTACGCGATCGCGTTCGACCTCGGCACCACCACCGTCGTGGCGACCCTGCTCGACGTGGGAACCGGCACCCCGCTCGCCGTGGCCTCGATGCTGAACAAGCAGCAGCCCTTCGGCGGCGACGTGATCTCCCGGATCAGCGCCACGATGATGGACAAGGACACGCTCGGCCGTCTCCAGGAAGCGGCCGGTGCCACGCTTGCCGAGCTCGCCGGCGAGGTCTGCCGCGAGGGCGACGTCGACCCGGCCACGGTCTACGAGGTCGCGGTCGCCGGCAACGCAACGATGACCGCCCTCGCGCTCGGCATCGACCCGGAGCCGCTCGGGGTCGCGCCGTTCGTGATGTCGTCGGCCCAGCCGCCCTCGGTGCTGGCCACCGAGATCGGGCTGACGCTGCACCCGCGCGCCCGCGCCTTCTTCTTCCCGGCGCTCGGGGCGTACGTCGGCGGCGACATCGTCGCCGGGATGCTCGCCACCGGCATGGACCGCGACAAGCGGACCCGGCTCTTCATCGACGTCGGCACCAACTGCGAGATCGTGCTCAGCGACGGCGACACCATCCTGTCCACGGCCGCGCCCGCCGGCCCGGCGTTCGAGGGTGGTGCGATCCGCTGCGGGATGCGCGCGGCCGACGGCGCCATCGAGGTGATCAGGCTCGACCCGCACGCCACGGGCGACGAGCCCGCCGTGACGCTCGGCGTGATCGGCGACGTGGAGCCGCGCGGCCTGTGCGGGTCCGGCCTGGTCGACGCCGTCGCGGAGCTGGTCCGCGTCGGTCTGCTCGACGGCACCGGCCGGCTGGTGCCGGACGAGGCCGCCCACGGCATCGCGCCGGCGCTGGCCGACCGGCTCACGAAGATCGGCGAGGAGCGGGTCTTCCTCCTGCACC
>JAOPXF010000214.1 GCA_025965295.1 Nocardioides sp. | reverse complement strand
CGAGCGGGGCTGGCGGCTGCGGGGCAGGTACTCGTCGCGCAGGGTCACGCAGCCCGCGTTCTCCATCGCGCCCATGTTGTACTCCGGCACGTAGAGCTGGTCGTACTTGCCGAACGGATAGGGGTAGTCGAAGGCCTCCTCGAAGAACGCAAAGCCCTGCTCGGTGAGCTTCACGAGCTCCTCGACGTCGAGGTGGCTGACAAGGGACTGGCGGCAGTAGTGGCCGAGCGGGATGTCGCCGTGCTTGCCGGCGTAGGTGTGCCGGACCTCGTGGTACTCACCCGCGACGAGCGCGGTGATGTACGTCGACATCGGCTTGGTGGGCTCGAAGGCCCAGACGGCCTTGCCGCTCTGCCCATCTCCGGCCAGCGCCCGGGGCTCCGGGCTGGGGGAGTTGGAGACGACCTTCCAGCCGGCAGGCGCGGTGACGGTGAACGTGAACGGCGCCTTGAGGTCGGGCTGCTCGAACGTCGTGTAGACCCGGCGCGCGTCCGGGACCTCGAACTGCGAGTAGAGGTAGACGCGGTCGTCGACGGGGTCGACGAACCGGTGCAGGCCCTCGCCGGTGCGCGAGTAGGGGAGGTCCGCCCTCACGACCAGCACGTTGTCGGCGGCGAGCCCGGACAGCGCGATCCGCTGGTCGGCGTACGCCGAGGCGTCGACGGGCTCGCCGTTCAGCGTGATCTCGTGGATCGTCGCGTCGACGAGGTCGGCGAACGTGTCGGCCCCCGGCTGGGAGCACGTGAACGCGATCGTCGTGGTCGAGGAGAAGGTCGTGTCGCCGGTCGTGAGGTCCAGGTCGCTGGAGTACGACGTGACGTCCAGGAGGGCGGCGCGGGTGGCGGCCTCGTCCCTGGTCAGATTGGTTCCGGGCATGCTGCGCATCATGTCACCCACGTCACGGGCCGAGGAAAACGGTTATCGACCCGTGACGTCCGGGGCGGTCGGCCATGATGGGTGGCGTGAGGAGCTCCGCGCGCGACGTCGTCCCGCTCCGAGAGGCGTCGCGGGCGTGGTTCCGCATCTCCCTGCAGACGTTCGGCGGCCCCGCCGGACAGATCGCGGTCATGCAGCGCGAGCTCGTCGACGAGCGTCGCTGGATCGGTGAGCGGCGCTTCCTGCACGCGCTGAGCTACTGCATGCTGCTGCCCGGCCCCGAGGCCCAGCAGCTGGCGATCTACACCGGCTGGCTGCTGAACGGCTGGCTCGGCGGGCTGATCGCGGGCGTGCTCTTCGTGCTGCCCGGCGTGGTCGCGATGCTCGCGCTCTCCTGGGTGTACGTCGCCCACGGGGACACCGCGGTCGTCACCGGGCTGTTCCTGGGTCTCGCGCCGGCGGTCGTGGCGATCGTGGTCCAGGCGGTGGTCAGGATCGGCGGGCGGGCGCTTCGACACCGCGCGCTCGTGTGGCTGTCGGTCGCGGCCTTCCTCCTGCTGGCCGTGCTGGGGCTGCCGTTCCCGGTCGTGGTCCTGGGCGCGGGCGTCGTCGGCTGGCTGCTCGGCCGCTGGCGGCCGGACGTGATGGCGTCGCCGTCGGCCGCGGAGGCCGAGGGCGCCGAGCCGCCGCTGGTCCCCGACGACGCCCTGCACCGGGCCAGCCCCTCGGCGCGCCGCAACCTCGCGATCCTCGGCGTCGGGCTGGTCCTCTGGGTGGCGCCGGTCGCCGTGGCGTGGGCGCTGGCGTCGGGCACCCGGACGGTCTTCACCGACCAGGGCGTCTTCTTCGGCGGCATGGCACTGGTGACCTTCGGAGGCGCCTACGCGGTGCTGTCCTACGTGGCGCAGGCCGCGGTCGGGACGTTCGGGTGGCTGTCCGCCGGAGAGATGGTGCGCGGGCTGGCGCTCGCCGAGACGACCCCGGGGCCACTGATCATGGTGGTGCAGTTCGTGGCCTTCCTCGGCGCCTACCGCAACCCCGGAGACCTGAACCCCTGGGTGGCCGCCGTCCTCGGCTCGCTGCTGACCGTGTGGGTGACGTTCGTGCCCTGCTTCCTGTTCATCTTCCTCGGCGCTCCCTACGTGGAGCGGCTGCGGGGGAGCGCCGCGCTGTCCGCCGCGCTCACCGGCGTCACCGCCGCCGTCGTGGGAGTGATCGCGAACCTGGCCCTCTACTTCGCGGAGCACACGCTCTTCTCGCAGACCTCGACCATCTCGGCCGGCCCGTTTGCGCTGGTGGTGCCCGTGTGGTCGACGTACGTCTGGCAGGCGTTCGCGGTCGCGGCGGTCGCGGCGGTGCTGGTCTTCCGGCTGCGCTGGTCGGTGCTGCGCACGCTCGGCGCCTGCGCCTTGCTGGGGCTGGGGCTCTCGTACGTCGTGTGATTCGTCGCCGATCCGGGGAATCCGTCCCGGGGACCGGGCGTTGCCCCAGGTATGACCAAGACCAACGCCGACTTCTGGTTCGACCCCGCCTGCCCCTTCGCCTGGATCACCTCACGGTGGATCCTCGAGGTCGAGCAGGTGCGGGACGTGTCCGTCACCTGGCACATCATGAGCCTGGCCTACCTCAACCAGGACAAGGACATCGACGACGGCTACCGCGAGTTCCTCACGACCGCCTGGCAGCCGGTGCGGGTGCTGATGGCCGCCGAGCAGAAGTTCGGCAAGGAGGTGCTGCTGCCCCTCTACACCGCCATGGGCAACCGCATCCACCTCGAGAAGCAGGACAAGGACCGGGCGATGATCGAGTCCGCCCTGGCCGAGGCCGGGCTGCCCGTGGAGCTCGCCGACGCCATGGACGACTCGTCGTACGACGACGCCATCGCCACCTCGCACCACCTGGGCATGGACCAGGTCGGCAACGAGGTCGGCACCCCGACGATCGCCTTCGAGGGTCACGCATTCTTCGGCCCCGTGATCAGCAAGGCGCCCCGCGGCGAGGACGCCGGCCGGATGTGGGACGCGTTCGTCACCCTGTCGGCGTTCGAGCACTTCTCCGAGCTCAAGCGCAGCCGCGAGCACGACCTCGACTTCTCCTGACCCTGGCGCGGCGGCCGGGGACATGGCAACCTGAGCCTCAGGAGCCCCCTCGGCCGCACGCGCAACTCAGGTCACAGATGTATTAATTCTTCACTCGCGTCGGCGTGTCGCTGGACAACAGCCCTTACGGTCCACTCGTGACCACCCCGGGGATGCTGCCGCGCGCTCGCGCCACGTCCGTCGGGACGCTGGTCGCGGCGGTGCTGCTGACCCTCCTCTGGGTGACGCCCGCCCGCGCCGACTACACCGCTCTCTGCACCGGGTACGTCGACTGCCGCGACGCGGGTTTCGGCAACGCCGGCTACCAGGGCGCCAACGACCGGTCCTGGTGGCGGATGTACACCGGCCACAACTGCACCAACTACGCCGCCTACCGGATGGTGAAGGCGGGGCTGCCCAACGATCGGCCCTGGTCCGGTGGCGGCAACGCCGAGAACTGGGGCCTCGAGATGGCCTCGATCACCGACGACACCCCGATGGTCGGTGCGGTCGCGTGGTGGGGCGAGAACGTCCGCCCGGCGGGCAGCAGCGGCCACGTCGCCTATGTCGAGCGGGTCATCTCCAGCACCGAGATCTGGATCTCCGAGGACAGCTGGGGCGGCGACTTCCACTGGCGCAGTGTGACGAAGGCCGGCGGCGGTTGGCCGAGCGGCTTCATCCACTTCGCGGACGTCGCCCTGAAGAGCAAGAAGCCCCCCGCGGTCTCGGGCACTCCCGAGGTGGGGGAGACGCTGACCGCCGCGCCGGGTGCCTGGACGCCGACGCCCACGACGTACTCCTACCAGTGGCTGGCCGACGGCAAGCCGGTCGCGGGGGTGACCGCCGCCACGTTCGTGCTGGGCGCGAACCGGGTCGGCAAGCAGATCTCGGTCGAGGTCGCCGCACGGCAGGCCGGGTACGCCGCCGCCGAGGCCACCTCGTCCCCGACCCCGGCGGTCGCTCCCGGCCAGATGGCGCCGGCCGAGAAGCCCGCGATCACCGGCGAGGCGCTGGTCGGAAAGGTCCTCACCGCCTCGAAGGGCATCTGGTCGCCCGACGCCAGGTCACGCACGGTCCAGTGGCTGTCCGACGGCAAGCCCGTCGCCGGCGCCACCGGCTGGAGCTTCACGCCCGGGCCGGACCAGGCCGGGACCAGGATGAGCGTCGTCGTCACCGCCAAGCGGGCCGGTTACGACTCCTCGACCGTCACGTCGGCGTCCACCGAGAGCGTGCTCGGCGGTGAGGTGACGCTGACGGAGCCGTTCTCGATCACCGGCACGCCACGGATCGGCAAGAGGCTGAGCGCCGTGCCCGGGACCTTCGAGCCGGCCAGCGCCGACGTGGCCTACACCTGGCTGCGCGACGGGGCGCCCATCGCCGGCGCCGACGGACCGACGTACGACCTCGTCGCGGCGGACGTGGGCGCCACGATCTCGCTGCGCGTCGACGTCACCCACGACGGCTACAAGCCAGCCAGCCAGACCACCGACCCCTCGGCGGCCGTCCGGACGGTCCCGGACGTCCGGGTCAGTGCCAAGGGCGGCAAGGAGCGGGCCACCGTCACCGTGGTCGTGCGGGCACCGGGTGTCGACACCGTGACCGGCAGGGTCGAGGTCCGGGTCGCGAAGCGCGTCCGGACCGTCCGCCTGGTCGACGGGCGGGTCATCGTCGTCATCCGCCAGGTGCCGCCGGGGTCGCGCCCGGTCGTGGTCCGCTACCTCGGCGAGGGCCTCGTCGACCCGGGACGCGCGCGCGGCCAGGTACAGATCCTCCGCGGCTGAGCCCGGCCCGTCCGCCCCCGGGGGCACCGGCGAAATCGGATCGCGGCGCCCTCCTAGGATCAGGGCATGAGCAAAGTCCCCCCGTCCAAGGTGCTCAGCGCCGTCGCCTGGCCGTACGCCAACGGCCCGCGCCACATCGGCCACGTGGCCGGTTTCGGTGTGCCCTCCGACGTCTTCTCCCGCTACATGCGGATGGCCGGTCACGACGTGCTCATGGTCTCCGGCACCGACGAGCACGGCACCCCGATCCTGGTGGCGGCCGACAAGGAGGGCGTGACCGCCCGTGAGCTGGCGGACAAGAACAACGCCGTCATCGTGCAGGACCTGCTCGACCTGGGGCTGTCCTACGACCTCTTCACCCGGACCACGACCGGCAACCACTACCTCACGGTGCAGGAGATGTTCCGCACCGTGCAGCGCAACGGCTACATGGTCGAGCAGACCGCGCAGGCGGCGATCAGCCCGTCGACCGGCCGCACCCTGCCCGACCGCTACATCGAGGGCACCTGCCCGATCTGCGGGTACGGCGAGGCGCGCGGCGACCAGTGCGACAACTGCGGCAACCAGCTCGACGCCACCGACCTGATCAACCCGCGCTCCAAGATCAACGGCGAGCCGCCGAGCTTCGTCGAGACCCAGCACTACTTCCTCGACCTGCCCGCGCTGGCGGACGCGCTGGGGGAGTGGCTCGACGAGCGCGAGGCGTCGGGGACCTGGCGCCCCAACGTCATCAAGTTCTCCCAGAACATCCTCAAGGAGATCCGCCCGCGGGCGATGACCCGCGACATCGACTGGGGCATCCCGGTGCCGGGATGGGAGGACCAGCCCACCAAACGGCTCTACGTGTGGTTCGACGCCGTGATCGGCTACCTCTCGGCGAGCATCGAGTGGGCCCGCCGCTCCGGCGACCCCGACGCCTGGCGCCGCTGGTGGAACGACCCCGACGCCCTGGCCTACTACTTCATGGGCAAGGACAACATCGTCTTCCACTCCCAGATCTGGCCGGCCGAGCTGCTGGCCTACAACGGCCGTGGCTCCCGAGGCGGCGAGCCGGGACAGTACGGCGAGCTCAACCTGCCCACCGAGGTGGTCTCCTCGGAGTACCTCACGATGGGCGACCAGCAGTTCTCCTCCAGTCGCGGCCACGTCCTGTACGTCGGCGACTTCCTGGCGCGCTACGGCCCCGACGCCCTGCGCTACTACATCTGCGCGGCCGGCCCGGAGACCTCCGATGCGGCCTTCACCTGGTCCGACTTCGTCACCCGCAACAACTCCGAGCTGGTCGCGGGGTGGGGCAACCTGGTCAACCGCACCGCCACGATGATCGCCAAGAGCTTCGGGGAGATCCCGGCCGCCTACGACCTGGAGCCGGTCGACGAGGCGGTGCTCGACGTCGTACGCCGCGGCTTCGACACCGTCGGCGACCTGATCGGCCGGCACCGGCTGCGCGCCGCGGTGGGTGAGGCGATGCGTGTCGTCGGCGAGGTGAACAAGTACCTCACCGTCACCGAGCCCTACAAAATGAAGGACGAGGCCCAGCGCGAGCGACTCGCGACCGTGCTGCACGTGGCCGCGCAGTGCGTGGTCGACTGCAACACCATGCTCTCGCCCTTCTTGCCGCACTCCGCCAACAAGGTCCACCGTGTTCTCGGCGGCGAGGGCGACCTGGTGCCGATGCCGCGCGTCGAGCACGTCGAGGACCTCGATCCCGACGACGGTGCCGGGCTCGGCCCCTATCCCGTGATCACCGGTGACTACACCAGCACGCCGGCATGGGCGTCGCGGCCGATCGTTCCCGGGACGACGGTCGAGAAGCCGACCCCGGTCTTCACCAAGCTCGACCCGTCCGTCGTCGACGAGGAGCTCGCGCGCCTGGCGGAGCCGCGGTGAGGCAACAGGCAAGCGCAACCACCGGTCATTGAGCAGCGAGCGCCACCGACCCCGGTGGTTGAGCAGCGAGCGCCAGCGACCCCGGTGGTTGAGCAGCGAGCGCGAGCGACCCCGGTGGTTGAGCAGCGAGCGCCAGCGAGCGTCGTCGAAACCCGGTGAGGCGACCGCCCGCGTTGCCGGATTCTCGGGATACGTGGTCGCCGTTGGCGTCGGTACAGGGGGCTTGGTTACAACCGTCTTCGGCGTTGCGGTCCCCGTGGGCCGCCGGTCTGGGGTTGCGGCCCCA
>JAOPXF010000350.1 GCA_025965295.1 Nocardioides sp. | reverse complement strand
ACGGTCTCGGATCCGGTGAAGGAGACCACGGGCAGGCGCGGGTCGGTGACGAGCTCGCCGGTCTTCGGCCCGTTGAGGGGCAGCACGCTGAACATGCCCTCGGGCAGGTCCGTCTCGGCGAGGAGCTCCCCGAGGATCAGGGCGGCCAGGGGCGTCTTGTCGGCCGGCTTGATCAGGATCGGCGCCCCGACGGCGATGGCCGGGGCCACCTTGTGCGCCACCAGGTTGAGCGGGAAGTTGAACGGCGCGATCGCGAGCACGGGGCCCTTCGGGACCCGGCGGGTCAGCGCCATCCGGCCCGCCGACGAGGCGTCGGTGTCCAGTCGCTGCAGCTCGCCGGAGAAGCGGCGCGCCTCCTCCGCGGCCCAGCGGAACGTCGACACCGCGCGGGCGACCTCGCCCCGGGCCCAGAAGATCGGCTTGCCGTTCTCGGCGGTGATCACCTCCGCGATCTCCTCGGCCCGCTCGAGGATGCGCCGCGAGACGTGGTCGAGCGCGCTGGCCCGCTGGTGGGCGGTCGTCTCACGCGCCGGCTTCTCGGCCGCCACGAGCGCGGCGATGGCGTCCTCGACGTGCTGCGCGGTCGGCACGAACACCCGCGCGACCAGGCGGCCGTCGTACGGCGAGTGCACCTCGAAGGTCTCCTCGGAGGTGACGCGCTTGCCGGCGACCCAGAACCCGATGTCGCCGAGGTTTTCGATGGTCATGATCTCTCCTGGTCTCAGGGCTGTTCGGGGGCCGACGTCAGGCGTGCTTGGCGAAGGCCTCGGCGACGATGTCGAGGCCTTCGGCGAGGTGGTCGTCGGAGATGACGAGGGGCGGCAGGAAGCGCAGGACGTTGTCGAACGTGCCGGCCGTCAGGACCACGACACCCGCGTCGAGGCAGTGGCGCTGGATCTTGGCCGTGAGCTCGGCGTCCGGGGTCTTGGTGTCGCGGTCCTTGACGAGCTCGAGAGCCATCATGGCTCCGCGGCCCCGGACCTCGCCGACCTGGTCGTAGGCCGCCTCGAACTCGCGGAAACGATCGCGCATGATCTTCTCGACGGCACGGGCGCGGCTGCACAGGTCGTCCTCGCGCATGGTCTCGAGCGCGCCCAGCGCGGCCTCGCAGGCGATGGGGTTGCCGCCGTAGGTGCCGCCGAGCCCGCCCGGCGCGACCGCGTCCATCAGCTCCGCACGCCCGGTGACAGCGGACAGCGGCAGGCCGCCGGCCAGCCCCTTGCCGATCGTCACCAGGTCCGGGACGGTGTCCTCGAACTCGGAGGCGAACCAGTCACCCGTGCGGCACATGCCGGACTGGATCTCGTCGGCGATGAACACGACGCCGTTCTCGCGGCACCAGGCAGCGACCCGCTTGACGAACCCGGGCGCGGGCACGATGAAGCCACCCTCGCCCTGGATGGGCTCGAGGATCACGGCAGCCGCGTTGTCGACCCCGACCTGCTTGCTGACCAGGGAGACGAAAGCGGAGAACGCCTCGTCGGCGCACTGGTCCGCGCCGGTGGCCCAGCGGTAGGGGTAGGCCATCTGGGCCCGGAAGATGTCACCGGCGAACGGGCCGCCGGTCTTGTACGGCGTGGTCTTCGCCGTGAGCGCCATGGTCAGGTTCGTGCGGCCGTGGAAGGCGTGGTCGAACGCGATGACCGAGCGTCGGCCGGTGGCGACCCGCGCGATCTTGATGGCGTTCTCGACCGCCTCGGCGCCGGAGTTGAACAGGGCCGTGCGCTTCTCGTGGTCGCCCGGAGTGAGCTCGGCGAGCTCCTCGGCGACCTGGACGTAGCTCTCGTACGGCGTGACGAAGAAGGCCGTGTGGGTGAAGCGTTCGAGCTGGTCGCGCACCCTCGCCACCACGCGGGGCGCGCGGCTCCCGACCGCGGTGACCGCGACGCCGGAGGCGAAGTCGATGAGCAGGTTGCCGTCCACGTCCTCGATCAGCCCGTCGTGCCCGACCTCCGCGTAGGCGGGAAGCAGGACGCCGACCCCTCGCGGCACGGCGCTCTTGCGACGCGCGTCGAGCTCCAGGGACTTCGGTCCGGGAACCTGGGTGACCAGGCGGCCACCGGGCTTCAGGACGTCTTCGGCGTTGACGGACATGGGACCTCCTAGGAACACTGAGCGCTCGATGCGCGGGGCGATGCCCCCCATGCGAAGCGTACGGAGGAGAGGCCGCGTTCTCGCTGGCCAACCTTCACAGGTTTGGGCGCTTCGTTGTGCACGCACAACACTTCACGGGCGCAGCGAGGGTCACCCGAACACGAGGGTGCCCTGCGCCGTCTGCCGTCCGTGGACGTCGCGGACGGAGGTGAGCGTCTGGTCACCGTCGGCGCGCGCGCGGGCGACGAGCCCCTGGTGGTCGTGGAGCGGCGAGACGAGACGGTAGTCGAAGGACCGGGACCCGGGGCCCGGGCGTCCGGCGCGCGCAGCCTCGGCCATGGCGAGCGCCTGGAGCGGACCGTGGGTCACCAGGCCGGGATAGCCCTCCACCGACGTGGCGTAGTCGCGGTCGTAGTGGATCCGGTGGGCGTTGTAGGTCAGCGCGGAGTACCGGAACAGCAGCGTCGGGGTCACGTCGATGGCCCACTCGTCCGGCTCGACCGGGACGATCGCGGCCGGCGCGGCGGGCGGGGCCGCGGTGCCGGTCGAGGCGTCGCGGTAGACGATGTCCTGCTCCTCCTCGACCACGACGTCGCCACGCTGCAGGATCAGGTGCTGGACGGTGACGAACGTGAGCCGACCCGTGCGGCCCTCCTTCTCCCGGGTCGACGTGATCGACGTACGCCGGGTCGCCTCCTCACCGCAGCGCAGCAGGCCGGTGGTCCGCACCCGTCCGCCCGCCCACATCCGGCGGCGCCCCAGGCCGGGAGGAGCCGGGATCGTGCCCCGGACCGGGTGGCCGTCGGCGCCGAGATCCTCCTGGGCGGGGCGCTCCAGCAGGTAGCACCAGTGCCACAGCAGCGGCAGGCCCTCGCCTGCCGAGAGGTCCGGGAGCGAGACGTTGAGCAACCTGCTCAGCGCCTCCGCGGGGCCGGGCACCAGCAGCTCCGTGCGCTCGATCAGCTCGCTCATCGTCCGGCCTCGCTTTCCGCGGCGCGGCCGCTGAACTCTGCCCGGACCGCGGTGTTGTGCTGTCCCAGCGTGGGCACGGCGCCCATCAATGCCTCGTGGCCCTCGATGCTGACCGGCGGCAGGAGCGCCTCCATGTCACCACCCGGTGTGCTGACCGTGCGCCACCGGTCACGTGCCTGCAGCTGCGGATGCCGCGCGAACTCGGCCGGCGTGCGCATCCGCGCGTTGGCGAGCCCGACCCGGTCCAGCAGGGCCACCGCCTCGTCACTGGTCGACGCGGCGAGGGCCTGCTCGATGACCGGGGTGATCTCGTCGTTGTTGGCGACCCGGTCGGTGTTGGTCAGGAACCGCGGGTCGGTGGCCAGCTCGGGCCGGCCGAGGACCTCCTCGCACAGCACTGTCCACTCGCGGTCGCTCTGCACGCCGAGGAAGACCTGGCCGCCGTCACCGGCGCGGTACGGGCCGTACGGCGCGATCGAGGCGTGCCGCGCCGCCGTACGCCGGGGGGGCTCCTCGCCGTAGACCGAGAAGTAGGCGGGCTGGCTCATCCACTCCCCCAGCGCGTCGATCATCGCGACGTCCAGGGTCGCACCGACACCGGTGCGGGCCCGCTGGAAGAGCGCCGTCAGGATGCCGGAGTAGGCATACATCCCGGTCGCGACGTCGGCGATCGAGACGCCCACCTTGGAGGGCACCTCGGGCGTGCCGGTCACCATGAGCATCCCCGTCTCGCACTGCACCAGCAGGTCATAGGCCTTCTTGGACCGGTAGGGCCCGGCGGGTCCGTAGCCCGAGATCGAGCAGTGGATCAGCTCCGGCCGAGACGCGCGCAGCGACGCCGCGTCCAGGCCCATGCGCTCCACCGATCCCGGGATGAGGTTCTGCACGAAGACGTCGGCCTCGGCGATGATCGCGTCGAGGAGTCGCCGGTCCTCGGGGTCCTTGAGGTCGAGCTCGACGCTCTCCTTGCCGCGGTTGAGCCACACGAAGTAGCTGGCCTCACCGTGGACGGTGCGGTCGTAGTGGCGCGCGAAGTCGCCGAGCACCGGGCGCTCGATCTTGATCACGCGGGCGCCCAGGTCGGCCAGCTGACGGGTGGCGAACGGCGCCGCGACGGCCTGCTCGAGAGCGACCACCGTGATGCCGGCGAGGGGTTGCTGCACGTGGTGCCTCTCCTGAGG
>JAOPXF010000343.1 GCA_025965295.1 Nocardioides sp. | reverse complement strand
GTCAGCGAGGTCAGCGGCTACGGCCGCCAGAAGGGCCACACGGAGGTCTACCGGGGCGCCGAGTACGACATCGCCCTGGTGCCCAAGATCCGGATCGAGATCGTCGTGGACGACAGTGACGCCGAGGACGTCGTCGGCATCGTCGTCAAGACCGCCCAGACGGGTCGCATCGGGGACGGCAAGGTGTGGGTCAGCCCCATCGAGACCGTCGTCCGGGTCCGCACGGGCGACCGTGACGAAGCCGCGATCTGACGCGTGAGTCCTCCGGCGGCCGGCACGTACGCCGTGCCGGCCGCCGGGGGAGCGGCCCCGGCGCCGGAAGCACCGGGCCGGGTCGTTTACGTGCCCGAAACACTCTCGGACCGCGCCCGTAACAGCCCGTCGCGAGGGTGGGCGGCCATGACCGTCCTGTCACTGAGCGTCCTGTCCGTGGACGCCGTCTCCGCCCTGGACACGGGCGACACGGCCTGGCTCCTCACCGCCTCGGCGCTGGTCCTGCTGATGGCACCGGGCCTGGCCCTCTTCTACGGCGGCATGGTCCGCTCCAAGAGCGTCCTGAACATGATGATGATGACGTTCGGGTCCCTCGCCGCGATCGCGATCCTGTGGACGCTGGTCGGCTACTCGCTCGCGTTCGGCGACGACCTCGGCGCCGGACTGCTCGGTGACCCGCGCCAGTACGCCGGCCTGGGCCAGCTGATGAGCGCCACGGCCAACGGCGGGTCGACCGTCCCGGTGATCCTCTTCGCGGTCTTCCAGGGGCTCTTCTGCGTGATCACCGGCGCCCTGGTGTCCGGTGCGATCGCCGACCGGGCGCGCTTCGGGGCCTGGATGGTCTTCGTGAGCGTCTGGACCCTGGTCGTCTACGCGCCGGTCGCGCACTGGGTCTTCGACTTCTCCCGTGGCGACCACACCGGCGGCTGGCTCGCCAACCGGGTCGGCCTGGTCGACTTCGCGGGCGGCACGGCGGTCGAGATCTGCTCGGGCGCGTCGGGGCTCGCCCTGGCCCTCGTGCTCGGCCACCGGGTCGGCTTCGGCCGGGAGGCGATGCGGCCGCACAACCTGACGCTCGTGATGCTGGGTGCGGGCCTGCTGTGGTTCGGCTGGTTCGGCTTCAACGCGGGCTCCGCGCTGGGGGCGAACCAGGCGGCGGCGGTCGTGTTCACCACGACGCTGCTCGCCGGCGCGGCCGGGTCGCTGGGCTGGATCCTCCTGGAGCGCCTGCGCGACGGCCACGCCACCTCCCTGGGCGCCGCGTCCGGGATGGTGGCCGGGCTGGTCGCCATCACGCCGTCCTGCGGCTCGCTCTCGCCGCTCGGCTCGGTCGCGATGGGCGCCGTGGCCGGCATCGTCTGCGCGCTCGCCGTGGGCCTGAAGTACCGCTTCGGGTACGACGACTCGCTCGACGTGGTGGGCGTCCACCTGGTCGGCGGTGTGGTCGGGACCGTGGGTATCGGCCTGCTCGCGACGGCGGCCGCCCCGACCGGCGTCGACGGCCTCTTCTACGGCGGGGGGCTCGACCAGCTCGGCCGCCAGCTGCTGGGCGGCGGTGCGGTGCTCGCCTACGCGTTCGTGATGTCGGGCATCATCGGGATCATCGTGGACAGGCTGATGGGCTTCCGCATCGACGAGGAGCACGAGATCACCGGGATCGACCTCGTCGTGCACGCCGAGACGGCCTACGACCTGCACGCCACCGCCGGTGCCCGTTCCTCAGGCACCGGACTACTGAACATCCACGCTCCTGGAGAGGATCACCGATGAAGCTCGTCACCGCGGTCATCAAGCCGCACAAGTGGGAGGACACCCGGGTCGCGCTCGAGACCGTCGGCGTCACCGGCATGACGGTCAGCGAGGTGAGCGGCTACGGCCGGCAGAAGGGCCACACCGAGGTCTACCGCGGGGCCGAGTACGACATCGCGCTGGTGCCCAAGATCCGCCTCGAGATCGTGGCGAACGACGCCGACGTGGAGGCCGTCGTCGGGGCGATCCTGACCAGCGCCCAGACCGGGAAGATCGGCGACGGCAAGGTCTGGGTCTCACCCGTCGAGTCGGTCGTGCGGGTCCGCACGGGCGACCGCGACGACGCCGCGATCTGACCACGACTCCCGACAGGACCAGATGACCGCGACCGACCGCGCCCGCCGGACCGCCGAGGCGGACCAGTTGTGCATCACGTCGTACGACGCGTGCGGCGGGCCGGAGGTCGGCGTGGCGCTGGTCGCGGTCGGCGGTTTCGGCCGCTCCGAGCTGGCGCCGCACTCCGACCTCGACGTCGTGCTCGTCTCCGACGAGGGCGTCGGCCTGGGTGGGGTCGCCGAGAAGATCTGGTACCCGATCTGGGACTCCGGAGCCAAGCTCGACCACTCCGTGCGGACGCTGCCCGAGATGCTCGAGCAGGCCGGCAGCGACCTGCGGGTGGCGCTCGGACTGCTGGACCTCCGGCACCTCGCCGGCGACCCCAACCTCACGCTCCGGCTGCGCACCACGATGCTCGCCCACTGGCGCCGGCAGGCCCGCGAGCGGCTGCCCGCCCTGCACGACCTGGTGCGCTCGCGGCACGAGCTGATCGGCGAGCTCGCGCACCTGTCGGTGCCCGACCTCAAGGAGGCGGAGGGCGGGCTGCGCGACACGACCGTCCTCAAGGCGCTGGTCGCCACCTGGCTGGTCGACGTGCCCCACGTCGAGCTCGAGCGCTCTCGCCGCGCCCTGCTCGACGTGCGCGACGTGGTCCAGGACGCCGC
>JAOPXF010000342.1 GCA_025965295.1 Nocardioides sp. | reverse complement strand
TCGATCGGCGCACCGTCCACCCGGGTGGACGCCGCCGTCGAGACCGTCGGGCTGACCGGACGGGACCGCGACCGGTACAAGTCCTACTCGCTGGGCATGAAGCAGCGGCTCGCGATCGCGGCGACCCTGTTGAAGGACCCCGAGCTGCTGATCCTCGACGAGCCCACCAACGGGCTCGACCCCGCGGGCATCCGCGAGATCCGCGACACCATCCGGACCCTCGGCGAGGCCGGTGTGACGGTCCTGCTGAGCTCGCACATCCTCGCCGAGGTCCAGCAGGTCTGCACGTCGGCCACCATCATCGGCAACGGCCGGCTGCTGGCGAGCGGCCGGGTCGACGACCTGATCGGCGCCGGCACGTCGTACCGGCTGGTCGTCGAGGACCCCGCCGCGGCCGAGCGAGTGCTCGGCGAGGCCGGCTTCGTGGCCCGGGTCGACGGGGTCGGGCTGACGGTCGACTGCGACGGACCGCCCGCCGACCTCACCCGGCTGCTGGCCGGCGCCGGGATCTTCCTCTCCGAGCTGACGCCGGTGCGCGCCGACCTGGAGACGGTCTTCCTCGAGCTGACCGTCGGCGACACGCTGGGTCGGGGGGACGACCGATGACCCGCCTGCTCCGCGTCGAGCTCCTCCGCCTCCGCTGGCGTCGCGCGGTGCTGCTGCTGGTCGCCGCCGCCGTGATCGTCCCCGCGGTGATCTTCGCCGCCACCGCCTGGAACACCCGGCCGGTGTCCGCCTCGGAGCTCCAGGGGATCGAGCAGCGGATCGCGGAGGAGGCGAAGCAGCCCTACGTGCTGAAGCAGGTCGCCCGGTGCGTGGAGAAGCCGCGGCGGCACGGTGTCCGGGAGGGGGCGGACGTGCAGCGCGCCTGCGAGGAGCAGTACCTGCCGCAGGTCGAGTGGTACACCGGCCGGGCCGCGCTCGACCTCGGCCAGGAACGCACTGCCGGTTCCGGCTACGCGGTGTCGATCGTTCTCACGATGCTGCTGCTCCTGCTCGGCACGACGTTCGTCGGCCACGACTGGAACAGCGGCTCGATGAGCAACCAGCTGCTCTTCGAGCCTCGGCGCCTGCGGGTGTGGGCGGCCAAGGGACTGGTGGTCCTGGTGGCCGGCACCGCGATCGCCGGCGCGGTGCTGGCGGCGTACTGGACCGGGCTGTGGTTGCTCGCCGAGCACCGCAACGTCGTGATCCGGGACGGCGACGTCTCGGCGGCCTACCACCAGGCGCTGTATGCCGCACTGCTCGCGGGCTTCGCCGGTCTCGGCGGCTACGCGCTGACGATGCTGTTCCGCAGCACCGTGGCCACGCTGGGCGTGCTGTTCGCGGTCTCGATCGCCGGGCCGCTCCTGCTCTCGATCGTGCACTTCCCGGGCAGCCAGAAGTTGATGCCCCAGAACAACTACGGCGCGGTCATGGTCGACGACTTCACGTTCGACGACTACGGCAGCGACGCCTGCCAGCAGGACCAGATGAGCGGCGGCGACGGCTCCGCCTGCATCGTGCGGATGAGCCGGACCCACGGCGCGATCTACTTCGGGAGCCTGCTGCTCCTCGCCGGGGTGCCGTCGGTGCTGTCCTTCCGGCGCCGCGACGTGCCCTAGGAGACCGTCATCACGACCCGGTCGGGGGCACCGCCGCCGATGCTCTTGACGTGCACGTCGAACGGCACCTGCTTGACGGTGATCTTGACCTGGACGCTCTCGCCGGGGCCCAGGGTGATCGTGCCGCTGTCGACCTTCGCCGCACTCACGGGATCGACGGAGATCTGGTAGCCGTCGGGGAGTCGGCCGGTGTTGGTGAGGGTCTCGGTCAGCGTGTCGCCCGGCTCGCCCGTCTCGGGTCCCTCCAACACGGACGCGAACGGGCTGTCGGCGGTGGAGGTACCGGCGCCGGGATCGGCCGTCGTACCCGGGTTGGCGTCGCCCGAGCAGCCCGCCAGCAGGAGGGCGGCGAGCGCGACAGTGACGGCGGCGAGCGGACGCCGCGAGCGTGGAGTCTTCATGGTGTCCCGACGGTATCCCGGGACCGGTGGGAGCGAATTGGGCGGCCCTGCGGTCCGGCGTACAGTTGGCCGACGTGACCCAAGCTCCCGCGTCCACGGATGGTCTGGCCCAAGGCCGCAAGCTCCTGCGTCTCGAGGTCCGCAACGCGGAGACGCCGATCGAGCGCAAGCCGGAGTGGATCAAGACCCGGGCCAAGATGGGCCCCGAGTACAAACACCTCCAGAACCTCGTGAAGTCCGAGGGCCTGCACACCGTGTGCCAGGAGGCGGCCTGCCCCAACATCTTCGAGTGCTGGGAGGACCGCGAGGCGACCTTCCTCATCGGCGGCGACCAGTGCACGCGGCGCTGCGACTTCTGCCAGATCGACACCGGGAAGCCCCAGGACCTCGACCGCGACGAGCCGCGTCGGGTCGCGGAGTCGGTGCAGAAGATGCAGCTGCGCTACGCCACCATCACCGGGGTGGCGCGCGACGACCTCGACGACGGCGGTGCCTGGCTCTACGCGGTGTCGGTCCGGGCCGTCCACGCGATCTCCGCCATGGACGGGGGTCCCGGGTGCGGTGTCGAGCTGCTCATCGCCGACTTCACCGGCGATGCCGCGCTGCTGGCGGAGGTGTTCTCCGCTCGTCCTGAGGTGC
>JAOPXF010000263.1 GCA_025965295.1 Nocardioides sp. | reverse complement strand
TCGAACATGGTGTTGACGCCCATCGACCAGCCCATCAGGACGGCCCGGTCGACACCGAAGTGGTCCATCACCGAGAGGCCGTCCTCGACGAACTCCTCGATGCCGACGCGCTCGGGGTCACGGGGCCGGTCCGAGCCACCGGTGCCCCGGTGGTTCCAGGACACCACGCGGACGCCGCACTCGGGACGCAGCAGCGCCGGCCATGTCCACGGGCTGGTGCCGAGGCCGTTGCAGAGCACGACCGTGGGCCCGTCGATGGTGCCGTCCGGGTCGTTGGTCCAGGCCCGCAGGCGGGTGCCGTCGTCGGAGAGCACGTCGTGGAACGCGAGCGAGGCGGCGGTCGCGGCGCGGGCGGCGGAGGCGGGCATGCGCCCGATTGTGCCCCAGGGACCCAGCGGGACGTCGGACCTGTGGCTGAGTCCACCGGGGCGCCCAGGGAGGTGAGCGACCCCGGTGAACTCAGCTGGTTGCAGCCTGGGCTGCGACCTCCGGCGCCGAGGACTCACCGAGGGAGGCAAGGAACTCCTCGACGTCCTCGAGCTCGGCACGCCGTTGTGCGAGCGCGGTGGAGGCGATCATGGCGTTGCGCCTGGCCCGCTGCTGGGACTCGACGGGCCAACGGGTGACGGTGGTGACGACGTGGGTGACGAACATGAGCAGCTCCCGAGGATGAGTTCGTGCCTCGAACCTAGGGGGGCGCCGCGACGGGGGCATCAACGTCGTGTGACATCCCCGTGAACTCCGCCGGGGGCCGCGTTCAGTCGGGGACGGGATCGACCAGGGTGCTGCCGCTCCGGGTCGCGCCCACGCTCGCGACGACGACGCACGCCATCGCGACCCACTGCACCGGTGTCAGGAACTCGCGCAGCACCACGATGCCGGCGAGCGCCGCGGCCGCGGGCTCGAGGCTCATCAGGACGCTGAACACGGCCGGGCGCAGGGACCGCAGCGCCACCATCTCGCAGCTGTAGGGGATGACCGAGCTGAGCAGCCCGACGGCCGCCCCGAGCGCGAGCAGCCGGCCGTCGGCCAGGTCGTCACCGCCGGGGCGCAGGGCCAGCGGAGTCAGCAGCAGCGTGGCGACGATGCTCGCGACGGCCAGCCCGTCGAGGCCGGGCCAGCGCCGCCCGGTCCGCGCGCTCAGCAGGATGTACGTCGCCCATGCGGCGCCGGCCAGGAGCGCGAACAGCACGCCGGCCAGCGTGAGGTGGCCACGCTCGAAGCCGAGCAGCCCGACCCCGAGCGCCGCGAGCGCCACCCAGGCCAGGTCGCGCGGGCGTCGCGAGCCGAGCACGGCGAGCGTGAGCGGCCCGACGAACTCGATCGTGACCGCGATCCCCAGCGGGATCCGGGCGAAGGACTGGTAGATCGCCCAGTTCATCAGGCCCAGGCTCGCGCCGAACCCGACGACGACCAGCCAGTCGGAGGCGGAGCGGTGCCGGAGCGCGGGGCGGGCCACGAGCGTCAGGACGACGGCGCTGGTGACCAGCCGCAGCCACACGATCGTGGTCGGCTCGACCTCGTCGAAGAGGCTCTTGGCGATGCCCGCGCCGAACTGGACCGACAGGATCCCGACGACCACGAGCCAGATCGGGGAGAGTCGGGAGGTCACCGACCGAGCCTAGGGGCCGTCGGCGGACATCCGGCGCAGCGTCCGGCGCGCGATCCGCGCCTCGCTGTCGAAGTAGGCCAGCCCCCAGTCGGCGACCAGCGACGGGTGGTGGAAGTTCTGCCCGGGCTCGTCGCGACCCACGAGACCGGCCCGCACCTCGGCCAGGTCGCGGCGGGCGGCGGCGAGCTCCTCGACGTACCGCTCGAGCATCGCGCGGGTCGTCGCCGCGTCGGTCAGGTGGCCCATCAGCAGGCGGAGCGCGACCGGGTGCTTGAGCACGGGGAAGCCGGCCGGCGTCTCCGTCATCCACTCGCGCACGACCTCGCGCCCCTCGTCGGTGATCCGGTAGCGGGAGGTGCCGGAGTCGTCCGCCACGGCCGCGACCAGGCCGCGGTCCGACAGCCGGGCGAGCTCGCTGTAGATCTGGCTCATCGCGGGGGAGACCCAGTAGAAGCGCATCGTGATGTCGGCGCGCTGCTTGAGCTCGTAGCCGGTGAGCTCGTCGCCGAAGGTGAGCAGGCCGAGCAGCGCGTAGCCGGTGACGGGAAGGTCTTGACCCATGGTGGGTCAAGACTACTATTCCGAATAGGAATAGGGGTCGCGAGCGAACGGGAGTGAGACGTGGACACCGGCGAGGGCTCGAAGAACACCGTCCTGATGGTCGGCACCCGCAAGGGTCTGTGGATCGGGACGTCCGACGAGGCGCGGCAGGACTGGCACTTCACCGGGCCGCACCTCGACATGGAGGAGGTCTACTCCTGCATGGTCGACACGCGTGGCGACCGGGCCCGGCTGCTGGCCGGTGCCTCCTCGATGTGGCTCGGACCGCAGGTCCGCCACTCCGACGACCTGGGCGCGACCTGGGCGGAGACCCCCAACGGGGCGATCCGCTTCCCCGAGGGCACCGACGCCACCGTCGAGCGGATCTGGCAGCTGGCTCCCGGCGCGGAGCCCGGCGTGGTCTATGCCGGCACCGAGCCCGGCGCGGTCTGGAGGTCGACCGACGGCGGCGAGACGTTCGCCCTCGAGCAGGGGCTCTGGGACCACCCGCACCGCCCCGAGTGGGGCGCCGGGTTCGGTGGCCAGGCCTTCCACACGATCCTGCCGCACCCCACCGACCCGCAGTCGGTGACCGCGGCGATCTCGACCGGCGGGGTCTACCAGACGTCCGACGGCGGCGCGTCGTGGGAGCCGCGCAACCAGGGGATCCGCGCTGAGTTCCTGCCGGAGGGCCAGCAGTACCCCGAGTTCGGGCAGTGCGTGCACAAGGTCGCCCGACACCCGGCGCGCCCGGAGCGGCTCTACCTGCAGAACCACGGCGGCGTCTACCGCTCCGACGACCACGGCGGCTCGTGGCAGTACATCGCCGACGGGCTCCCCGCAGACTTCGGCTTCTCGATCGTGGTCCATCCCCACGACCCGGACACCGTCTACGTCTTCCCGATCGGCGGCGGTGACGGGCGTTACCCACCGGAGGCCAAGGCCCGGGTGTGGCGCTCCACCGACGCCGGTGAGACGTGGGGCGAGCTGGCCGAGGGGCTGCCCGACAACTTCTACGTCGCCGTGATGCGCGACGCCATGTGCGTCGACGGCCACGACAGCACCGGGGTGTACTTCGGCGCCCGCAACGGCAGCGTGTGGGGCTCGGCCGACGAGGGTGCGACCTGGCGGCAGGTCGTCAGCGACCTGCCCGACGTCCTGGTCGTGCGGGCCGCGGCCATCTGACCCGGCTGACGTCATGAGCGAGTTCGAGATCACCCGGACGACGACCGTGCAGGCCGACCCGGCCCGCGTGCACGCGCTGGTCGACGACTTCCACGAGTGGCCGGCCTGGTCGCCCTGGGAGGACCTCGACCCGGCCCTCCAGCGCACCTACGAGGGCCCCGAGTCCGGCACCGGGGCCCGCTACGCCTGGTCCGGCAACCGCAAGGCGGGCCGGGGCAGCATGGAGATCATGTCGTCGACGCCCGGTGCGGTCGGTATCCGGCTCTCCTTCCTCAAGCCGTGGAAGGCGACCAACGACGTCACGTTCACCTTCGTCCCCCAGGGCGACGCGACCGTCGTGACCTGGCGGATGACCGGGGAGCACCGGGGCGTCGCGGCGCTGTTCGCGAAGGTCGTCGACATGGACAAGCTGCTCGGCAAGGACTTCGACAGGGGCCTGGCCCGGCTCAAGGCCGCCGCCGAGGCCTGAGGCCGGTGGCGACGGCGGGGGTCACATCGTGACCTCGGCCCACCGGGCGCGGTGGACCCGATTAGGCTCGCGCCATGACAGACGAGCACGGCCAGGTCGACATCAAGCCCCGTTCCCGCGACGTCACCGACGGGCTCGAGAAGGCCGCGGCCCGCGGCATGCTGCGCGCGGTCGGGATGGGCGACGACGACTGGGTGAAGCCCCAGATCGGCGTCGCGTCGAGCTGGAACGAGATCACCCCCTGCAACCTCTCGCTCGACCGGCTGGCGAAGGCCGTGAAGAACGGCGTGCACGCCGCCGGCGGCTACCCGCTGGAGTTCGGCACGATCTCCGTCTCCGACGGCATCTCGATGGGTCACGAGGGGATGCACTTCTCGCTGGTCTCCCGCGAGGTGATCGCCGACTCCGTCGAGACCGTGATGATGGCCGAGCGGCTCGACGGCTCGGTGCTCCTGGCGGGCTGCGACAAGTCGCTGCCGGGCATGCTGATGGCCGCGGCCCGGCTCGACCTCGCCTCCGTCTTCCTGTACGCCGGCTCGATCATGCCCGGCCAGGTCGACGGGCACGACGTGACGATCATCGACGCCTTCGAGGCCGTCGGTGCCTGCCTGGCCGGCAAGATCACCCGCGAGGAGGTCGACCGCATCGAGCGGG
>JAOPXF010000250.1 GCA_025965295.1 Nocardioides sp. | reverse complement strand
TGCACGGCGGCGCCGGCGGCATCGGGACCTTCGCGATCCAGCTGACCGCCCAGCTCGGCTCGCGCGTCTTCACCACCGCCGGCACCGCGGAGAAGCTCGAAGCCTGCCGGGCGCTGGGCGCGGACGTGCCGATCAACTACCGCGAGGACGACTTCGTGGCGGTCGTCAAGGAGCAGACGGGCGGCTCGGGGGTCGACGTGATCCTGGACAACATGGGCGCGAAGTACCTCGGCCTCAACGTAGATGCCCTCGCCACCGAGGGCCGCCTGGTCATCATCGGACTGCAGGGCGGCAGCAAGGCCGAGCTCGACATCAACGCCCTGCTCCGCAAGCGCGGGGCCGTCATCGCCACCTCGCTGCGCTCGCGTCCGGTCGCCGAGAAGTCCACGATCTGCGCCGCCGTGGTCGAGCACGTGTGGCCGCTCGTCTCCGCCGGCCTGGTCAAGCCCGTCGTGCACGGCACCATGCCCCTCGAGGAGGCGGCCGCCGCCCACGCGCTGATGGAGTCCGGCGACCACCTCGGCAAGATCGTCCTCACCGTCTGACGATTCGGGCGCTGGCCTAGGGTGGGGGCATGAGCGAGGAGTCCTCCGAGCAGGAGCAGCAGGTCGTCATCATCGGCCCCGACGGGCAGCCGATCGGGTCCGTCCCGGCGTCCGCCATCAGCCGGTCCGATGCGGGCGGCGGCGCGGAGTCCGGTGAGGACGAGTCAGACGAGCGGGCGCTGACCGACCTCGTCGAGCAGCCGGCCAAGGTGATGCGGATCGGCAGCATGATCCGCCAGCTCCTCGAGGAGGTGAAGGCGGCGCCCCTCGACGAGGCCAGCCGCAACCGGCTCAAGGAGATCCACCAGGCCTCCATCAAGGAGCTCGAGGCCGGCCTCGCCCCCGAGCTGGTCGAGGAGCTCGAGCGGCTGACCCTGCCGTTCACCGAGGACTCCACGCCCTCCGAGGGCGAGCTGCGGATCGCCCAGGCCCAGCTGGTCGGCTGGCTCGAGGGGCTCTTCCACGGCATCCAGACCGCGATCTACGCGCAGCAGATGGCCGCGCGGGCCCAGTTCGAGCAGATGCGCAAGGCCCTCCCGGCGGGGATGATGCCGCCACAGGCGGGCGCCCAGGAGCCACAGGAGAGTCCCCGCCCGGGCGACTCCGGCGGGATGTACCTCTAGCGGGGGCTCAGCCCCGGGCGCCGAGTCGGCGTACGACGAAGAGGCCGAGCAGCCCGGCGAGCACCAGGGCCACCCCGGGAGCGGCAAGCCGGGTCAGCGACTCCGGCTGGGCGTCGGCCACCATCGTGAAGACGGCCTTCTCCGGTGTGGGTGGGACCGGCGCACGCCCGCTGCCGAGCAGCCGCTCCACCTTGGACACGAGCCTGTCGCTGGCGCGGGCGGTGCCGCCGCAGCTGTCGGCACTCAGTTCGGTGCCGTCGGACTGAGCGAAGAACACGTAGCGCTTGTCGGCGGCCAGCCGGCCCAGGCCGCACGACGACGAGCCACGCTCGGAGCTCACCTGGACCTCGCTGGTCGACACGTCGCCCTTGTAGACGCGGTCGACCTCGACGTCGTACGTCATGATCGCGCCGCGCTGGCCGTCGGTCTTCTGGGCGGCCATCACGGCCGTGATGGTGCCGGTGAAGACGTCGTTGGCGTCCTTGGTCTGCGACTGCGTGGTCGCCGACACGCACGAGCAGGCGTGCGCGGGCAGCTGGCCCAGGACGACGCCGATTCCGGCGAGGACCAGGGCGGCGAGGAACCGGCCGGCGTTCACGAACACGCGCCCATCACAACAGATCAGAGGTCGAAGACACCAGCCAGCACCCGTGCGACCCCGTCGTCGTCGTGACCGGGTGCCACATGGTCGGCGGCAGCGGTGACCGTGGGGTGGGCGTCGGCCATGGCGTACGACATGCCGGCCCAGGCGAGCATGGGCAGGTCGTTGGGCATGTCGCCGAAGGCGATCACGTCGCGCGCCTCGACGCCGAGCGTCTCGCACAACAGGGCGAGCGTGGAGGCCTTGGTGACGCCCAGGGCACTGATCTCGAGCAGCGACGTCGCTGAGGACCAGGTGATGACCAGGCGGTCGCCGACGACGTCCTCGGCGACGTCCCAGAACTCCTGGGGGGCGAGCTCCTCGTGCCGGGCCAGCAGCTTGAGGGCCGGGCGGTCGAAGATCTCCTCCAGCGGCCCGCGCCGGCTCCCGTCGGGGACCGGGTGCCGCTCCAGGAACCCCTCCTCCAGCACGATCCCGTCGAGGGTCTCGACCGCGAACGTCGAGCCGGGCACGGCCTCCCGGAGCGCCCGGCAGGCCTCGAGACCGAGCTCCGGGGCGATCGTCCGCTCGAGGTGCACCCGGGACCGGGCGACGTCCCACACCAGGGCGCCGTTGGAGACCACGGCCAGGCCGTGCGCCCCGACGTACTCGAAGACGTCGTCGGCCCAGCGCAGCGGGCGCCCCGTGACGAACACGACCGGGACGTCGCGGCGGTCGAGCTCCTCGAGGACCTCGCGCGTGTAGTCGGAGACGGTGCCGTCGGAGCGGACCAGGGTGCCGTCGAGGTCGGTGGCGACCAGCCGGGGCAGTCCGGGCGCGGTCACGGGCGGGGTCACGGGCGGGGCAGCGGTCGGGCCATCACGAGCTGGCCCTCCTCGTCGGCTCCGCGGAGCTCGGTGAAACCGCACTTGGCGAGGACCCGGATGCTGGCCTTGTTGGCGGGCTCGACACTGGCCCGGACGCGGACCCCGGCCCGGTCGGTCTCGACGAGCAGGCCGAGCAGGGCCTCGGTGGCGAAGCCCCAGCCGCGCGCCTCGGCGACCAGGCCGTAGCCGACCTCGGTCTCCGGCACCTCGTCGGCGAGGTCGGGCGGTCCGAAGAAGCCGATCGAGCCGAGCGCCGTGACCCCGCGGACGATGTGCCGCGGTCCCCAGGCGTCGCCCTCCCGGAACATGCTGGCCGCGTCGCGGTCGTCCTGGCGCGGGTAGTCGGCGTGCCAGCCCGGGCGGTGCCGGCCGGCGAGCATGTCGGCCGCCTCGTCGGCGGTGAGGAGCGGCAGCGCCAGCCGCTCGGTGGTGACGACCCGGGGCAGGCCCTCGGGCAGGCTCACGGGTACCAGCGGCCGATCTCGACGGCCGCCCCGTCGTCGTACACGGTGGCGGTGACGTCGTCGGCCGCGTCCTGGACCTCCTGGATCGACTGGCCCATCGCGACCCCGCGGTGCGCCCACTGGAGCATCTCGATGTCGTTGCGTCCGTCGCCGATCGCGAGGACGTCCGCCGCGGTCAGGCCGAGCTCGTCGACCACGTGCTGCAGCCCCGAGGCCTTCGAGACCCCGACGGGGGCGAGGTCGAGCCAGGCGGTCCAGCCGACGACGTAGTTGGTGCCGTGCAGGCCGAGGCGCGCGGCGAGGGCGACGAAGTCCTCGGCGGTGGCGTCGGGGTCGCGGATGATCACCCGGCTGACCGGGCCGGCCACGATGTCGTCGACGTCGGTGATCGTCATCTCCCCGGAGAGCTCGCCGTGGGGGAAGTGCGCGTTCACGCGGTAGCCGACCCCGCGCTCCTCCACGGCCACGAGCGCGGCCGGGTGGTGCTCGAGCACCGCCGCGACGGCCTCGCGAGCGTCGAACGTCTCCTCGTGGACGACCTCGAGCGGCGGGTAGCGGAAGACCACCGCGCCGTTGGACGCGACCACCCAGAGCCGGTCCCGCTCAGCACCATGCAGCTCGAGGGCGTCCGCGATCCGGGTCATGCCGTGCGGGGAGCGCCCACTGGCCAGCACGACGTGCGCACCGGCGCCGAGGGCGCGGTGCACCGCCTCGTACACCGCGGGGGCGATCTCCTCGTGCGTGGTGCCCGACCCCTCGACCCACTTGAGCAGGGTGCCGTCGATGTCGAGGGCGACCAGCCTGGGCCGCCAGTCGGTCACTGAGCCACCGGCTTGAGGAACTCGCGTCCCTGCAGCCAGGGCTGGAGCGCCTGCGGGACCCGGATCGAGCCGTCGGCCTGCTGGTGGGTCTCGAGGATCGCCACGATGGTGCGGGTCATCGCGCAGAGGGTGCCGTTGAGGGTCGCGACCGGCCCGACGCTCTGCTCGCCCTGGGCGCCGTAGCGGGCCCGGGTGTCGAGGCGGCGGGTCTGGAACTCCGTGCAGTTGGAGGTGGACGTCAGCTCGCGGTACCTGCCCTGGGTGGGGATCCACGCCTCGCAGTCGAACTTGCGCTGCGCCGAGAGACCGAGGTCGCCCGCGGCCACGTCGATCACGCGGTAGGCCAGCTCGAGGCTGTCGAGGAACTGCTTCTCCCAGCCCAGCAGGCGCTGGTGCTCGGCCTCGGCGTCCTCGGGCGTGGTGTAGACGAACATCTCGACCTTGTCGAACCAGTGCACCCGGATGATGCCCTTGGTGTCCTTCCCGTGCGAGCCGGCCTCCGTGCGGTAGCAGGGGCTGAACGCGGCGT
>JAOPXF010000237.1 GCA_025965295.1 Nocardioides sp. | reverse complement strand
GCTCAGTGGTGGTGTCCACCTGCTCGGTCATGTCTGTGGCTCCCAAGGTAGGTGCGGTGTGTGGTACTCGTTCAATGGTCGCACATGACGGGTTATTCCCCGACGGAGCGCGGCGACCAGGTCTGCGCGACGCGCTCGGCGAGGTCGGCGAGCGCCGCCGCCGGATCGGCGAACGCGCGCTCCTCGCCCACCAGCTCCACCAGGGAGTACGCCGACTCCACGCCCAGGGCGCGCATCTCCCGCGAGCCCACGAGCACCTGCCCGGCCAGCACGATGCACGGCCGGAGTGCCTCCGCGGCCATCGTGGCGACGCCGTACGGCACCTTGCCGCCGCGGCTGGAGAAGTCGAAGGCCCCCTCGCCGGTGATCACGAGGTCGGTCGCGGTGGCCCGCTCCGCCAGGCGGACGGCGTCCGCGACCAGCTCGATGCCCGGCTGACGGGTCGCGCCCAGGGCCAGCAGGGCGAAGCCGAGCCCGCCCGCGGCGCCGGCGCCCTTGGCGAGCGCCGTGCGCCGGTCGGTCGCGACGGCGAGCTCCTCGAGGATCGCGTCCACGGCCGGCAGCCGCTCCTCCGTGACCCCCTTCTGGGGGCCGAAGACCTTGGTGGCGCCGAACAGGCCGGTGAGCGGGTTGTCCACGTCGCTCGCCGCGACCAGCTCGACGCCGGCGACGCGGTCACGGGCCGGGCCCAGGTCGACGGTCGTGATCCCGGACAGGCCGGCCACGCCGGCATCCAGGGGCCGGTCACCCCTCGCGCCGAGGGCGGCGAGCAGGCCGGCTCCCCCGTCGTTGGTGCCGCTCCCACCGAGCCCGACGACGACCCGGGTCGCGCCGGCGTCGATCGCCGCACCCACCAGCTCGCCCACGCCGTACGTCGAGGCCTCCTCGGGACGCTCCGCGCCGGTCAGGTGCAGCCCACAGGCCTGGGCACTCTCGACGTACGCCGTGTCGTCCACGACCAGCACGGCGCCCGGGACGGGGTCCACGAACGGGCCGCGCACGCTCGTCGCGAGCAGCGAGCCGCCGAGGGCGGCGTGCAGCACCTCGACGAACCCCGGCCCACCGTCGGCCATCGGCGCGAGGTCGACCTCGTCGTCCGGGGCGCGCCGGCGCCATCCGGTCGCGATCGCCTCGGCCGCCTCGATGGCGGTGAGCGTGCCGGCGAACTTGTCGGGGGCAACCAGGATGCGCATCGCCCTAGTCTGTCGGACGTGCAGATCCGGCCGATGACCACCGACGACGTACCGGAGGCGGAGCGGGTCAGTGACGAGAGCTTCTTCGCCCTCGACACCGCGTCGCGCCGCCCCGGGGAGCCCGAGCCCACGCGCCGCACTCCCCCACACCGCGAGAACTGGATCGAGCGCACCCGCCACTTCGTGCGCACCGATCCGGGCGGCTGCTGGGTCGCCGAGGACGAGACCGGGATCGTGGGCATCGCGACCTCGTACCGCCGCGAGGTGCTCTGGTGCCTGGCGACGTACGCCGTGCTTCCGGGCCGGCAGGGCCGGGGCATCGGCAAGCCGCTCATGGCCGCGGCCATGAGCCACGGCGCCGCCTGCACCCGATCGATGCTGTCGGCGTCCGGGAACACCAGGGCGGTGCGGATCTACCGGCAGGCGGGGTTCGACCTGCATCCGCAGATGTACCTGTCCGGCGCCGTGGACCGGTCCGCGATCCCGGTCATCGAGAAGGTCCGCGAGGGCGGCGCCGGCGACATCGACCTGATGGACTCCCTGGACCGGGCCGCTCGGGGCGCCGGGCATGGGGTGGACCACGAGCTGATGCTGCGCTCCTCGTGGCCGCTGCTGGTCTCCGACGCCACCACCGGGTCGGGCTACGCCTACCTCAACGAGCGCGGTCAGCTCGCGCTGCTTGCGGCGACCAACCGGCGTACGGCGGGCAGGCTGCTGTGGGCGGCGCTCGCGGATGCGCCCGAGCGGACCACGATCTCGCACGTCACCGCGGCCAACCAGTGGGTGCTCGACATCGGGTTCGCGGCCCGCCTGGAGCTGCACCAGGACGGTTATCTCGGCCTGCGCGGCATGGACCCGCCCGCGCCCTACCTGCACAACGGGGCGCTGCTGTGAGCACGCCTAGACTTGGCCCATGACGACCGTCGACCTCCCCCTGCTGCCACTGGGCCGCGGCACCGACCTCTCCGCCGAGCGAGGCGTCGAGTGCCCCGGCGACCTGCCCGCGGCGTCCGACCCCGAGCTGGTCGCGCGGGCCCTGGCGGCCAAGGCGGCCCTGGGTGACCGGGTGTTCGTGCTCGGGCACCACTACCAGCGCGACGAGGTCATCCAGTTCGCCGACGTCACCGGTGACTCGTTCAAGCTCGCCCGCGACGCGGCGGCCCGCCCGGAGGCCGAGTACATCGTCTTCTGCGGCGTGCACTTCATGGCGGAGTCCGCCGACATCCTGACCGGCCCCGACCAGCAGGTCGTCCTCCCCGACCTGGCGGCGGGCTGCTCGATGGCCGACATGGCGCGCCTGCGCCAGGTCGAGGACGCCTGGGACGCGATGACCGAGGCCGGGGTGGCCGGGTCGGTCGTGCCGATCACCTACATGAACTCCTCCGCGGACATCAAGGCGTTCTGCGGGCGCAACGGGGGCGCCGTCTGCACGTCGTCGAACGCCGAGGTCGCGCTGGAGTGGGCCTTCGGCCAGGTGCCCGACGCCAAGGTCTTCTTCCTTCCCGACCAGCACCTCGGGCGCAACACCGCCGTCCTCAAGATGGGGCTCACGCTCGACGACTGCGTCGTCTGGGACCCGCACCGCCCCAACGGCGGGCTCACCGTCGAGCAGCTCCGCGACGCGAAGATGATCCTCTGGAAGGGTCACTGCTCGGTGCACGGGCGCTTCTCCCCCGAGGTCGTGGACGACCTGCGCGCCACGATCCCCGGCGTGCAGATCCTGGTGCACCCGGAGTGCACCCACGAGGTCGTCCTCAAGGCCGACCTGGTCGGGTCGACCGAGTTCATCATCAAGACCATCGAGGCCGCCCCGGCCGGCTCGAGCTGGGCGATCGGCACCGAGCTCAACCTCGTGAAGCGGCTGGCCGCCGCCCACCCGGACAAGCGGATCACGTTCCTCGACAAGACCGTCTGCTACTGCTCGACGATGAACCGCATCGACCTCCCCCACTTCGTGTGGGCGATGGAGTCCCTCGTCAACGGCACCGTCGTCAACCGGATCGAGGTCGACCCCCAGACCGAGCACTTCGCCTCGATCGCGCTGCAGCGGATGCTCGACCTGCCGGGGAAGTCCCACAAGGACTGAGGATCCTCAGGTGGGCAGCTCGAACCACGCTGTGGTGCCGCCCCAGGGTGACTCCGCCAGGCCGATCCGGCCGCCGTGGGCGTCGATGACGCGACGGCAGGTGGTGAGGCCGATGCCCGAGCCGTCGACCTCGACGTCGACCCGCGCCAGCGGCTCGAAGACCCGCTCGCGCTGCTCGGGGGCGATGCCGGGGCCGTGGTCGGAGACCGCCACCCGCCACCTGTCCCCGACCCGCTCGGAGTCGATGACGATGTCGGCCTTCTCCCCCGGTCGGGTGAACTTGGCCGCGTTGGCGACGAGGTTCTGCAGCACCGCCCGCAGCTGGACCGGGTCGCCGGTCACCGTCGGGAGCTCCCGCACCTCGACCGTGGCCCCGGTCAGTGCGGTCGCGAGGTCCTCGAGCACCTCGTCCGCGACGGCACCGAGGTCCACCTCGACCCTGTTGAGCTCCCCGCCGAGCCTGGCGAAGGACAGCAGGTCGTCGATGAGGCTCTGCATCCGGTCGGAGCCACCGATGGCGCGCTGCACCAGCCAGTCGATCGCGGCCGGGTCCGGACCGCCCTGCCCGTCCCCGAGGGCGTCGCCGATCATCTTCAGGGACATCGAGACCGCGGTCAGCGGGTTCCGCAGGTCGTGGCTCACCTGCCCGGCGAAGGCGGCCAGCTGCTCGTTCGACCGGCGCAGCTCGGCCTGCGCGGCCTCCAGCTCGGTGATCACCGAGCCGAGCTCCCGGGTCCGCAGCTCCAGCTCGAGCAGGTCGACGACCTGGGCGGCCAGCGAGGCCAGGGCCCGCTCCTGACGGTCGTCGAGCGTCCTGGGCTCCTCGTCGAACACGCAGAGCGTGCCGATCACGACGCCGGCGGGGGTGACCAGCAGGTGCGCGGCATAGAACCGCACGTTGCCGATGACGCCGGTGACGAAGGGGTTGTCCTTGAAGCGCTCGTCGCGGCTGGCGTCGGGCACGATGACCGGGCGGCCGGCGTCGAGCACGACGTTGCACATCGAGTCCTCACGGCGGCAGACGGCCGCGTCGAACCCGGTGGTGGCGATCTGGTGCTGCTCGGTGTCGGTGATCAGGTTGATGGTCGCCATCGGCACCTGCGCGACCTGGGCGGCCACCTCGACCAGCGCCACCAGGTCACTGCGCGGCGGGTCCGTCAGGACGCGGTAGTCGCCGATCTCGGCAACGCGCTGCTCGTCGGAGTTGAGCGTCGTCCCAGTCACTTGAGCCTTTCCCCTTCTCACGATGTTGTGGCGATGTGCGGGCGATGTGCGGGCGATGTGCGGGCGCGAGACTAGTACCTGCCCGAGGGCGCACCGCCCCCAGGTCACGGGAACCGTCCGTCAGAGACCCGGGGCGCCCCAGAGCGCCATCCAGCGCCCCAGGTCCTGCTCCATGGGCAGCTCCCCCGCGAGATGGTCGCGGACCTCGATCTCGAGCAGGTTGTCCCGGGACTTCGGGCCGGTGGGCGCGAACGGGTAGAAGGTCCCCTGCTTGTAGAGGTAGACCAGGCCCACCCGGCGCCCGGAGGCGTCGGCGAACGGCACCAGCGAGCACAGCAGCGCCGG
>JAOPXF010000231.1 GCA_025965295.1 Nocardioides sp. | reverse complement strand
CAGCTTCACGCTGAACGCCCTCGGCCTGCTGCTCCTGCTCGGCGCCTGCGCCAAGTCGGCCCAGGTGCCGCTGCAGTCGTGGCTGCTCGACGCGATGGAGGGCCCGACCCCCGTGTCGGCCCTGATCCACGCGGCGACCATGGTCACCGCCGGCGTCTACCTGATCACCCGGTCCAACTTCATCTTCGAGCTGGCACCGACCGCCCAGACCGTCGTCGTGATCGTCGCGACCGTGACGCTCCTGTGGGGCGCGATCATCGGTTGTGCCAAGGACGACATCAAGAAGGCTCTCGCCGGCTCCACGATGAGCCAGATCGGCTACATGATGCTCGGTGCGGGGCTCGGTGTCGGTGGCTACGCCTTCGCGATCTTCCACCTGATGACGCACGGCTTCTTCAAGGCCAACATGTTCCTCGGGGCCGGCTCGGTCATGCACGGCATGAACGACGACGTCGACATGCGCCGGTACGGCGCCGTGCGGCACGCGATGCCGGTGACGTTCCTGACCTTCGCGATGGGCTACCTCGCGATCATCGGGTTCCCGGGCTTCTCCGGCTTCTGGTCCAAGGACAAGATCATCGAGGTGGCGCTCGCCGAGAACTGGGTGGTCGGCTCGCTGGCGCTGCTCGGTGCCGGCATCACCGGCTTCTACATGACCCGCCTGATGCTGCTGACGTTCTTCACCGACAAGCGGTGGAAGGAGGGCGTCCACCCGCACGAGTCGCCGGCCGTCATGACGATCCCGCTGATCGTGCTGGCCGCGCTCTCCGTGCTCGGTGGCCTGATGCTGGCCGGTGGCTGGATCACCGACTTCCTCTCGCCCGTCGTCGGCGTCGCCCCGCACGAGGACCCGCCGCTCCCGGCGCTGGTGATCACACTGCTCGCGGTGCTCGTGGTCGCGATCGGTGTCGCGGCGGCCTGGTTCCTCGTCGGGAGGCGGGAGGTGCCCTACACCCCGCCCCAGGATGTCTCCTTCGCCACCCGGGCAGCGCGCGCCGACCTCTACGGCGACGCGATCAACGAGGGACTGGTGGTCAACCCCAGTCGCCACCTCGTGGCCGGTCTCCTCAGCATGGACAAGTACGGCGTCGACGGTGCCCTCACGGGTGGCCCGGTCGCGATCGGCGCGATCGCGGGCCAGCTGCGCAAGGCCCAGAACGGCTTCGTCCGTTCCTACGCCCTCTCCCTGCTCGGCGGCGTCCTGCTCGTCGTCCTGGCCCTCCTGGCGGTGAACCTCGCATGAGTCACCCCATTCGAATGCTCACTTCGTTCCGCTCCGAACGGGGACCCCGAAAATGAAGCACCCCACGAAGTCGCTCGGCTCCGGTCGCTGCGCTCCCTCCGCTCACGACTCCGAGGGGACGCTGGCATGAACGAGTTCCCCTGGTTGACCGTCCTGGTCGCGGTGCCGCTCGTCGGCGCCCTCCTCGTCGCGTTCCTGCCCAAGGCCCCCGGCTCCGCGCTGCCCAAGCTGGTCGGACTCGGCGTCTCGGTGCTCACCCTCGCCCTGGGCCTCGCGATCGCCGCGCAGTACGACAACGGCGGCGGCATGCAGCTGACCGAGTCGCACGAGTGGATCCACGCCTTCGGCGTCCACTACGCGCTCGGCGTCGACGGGCTCGGGCTGCTCCTGATCCTGCTCACGGTGCTCCTGGTGCCGATCGTGCTGCTCGGCTCGTGGCACGACGCCGACGACGCCAACCCCGCGGCGTTCTTCGCCTGGGCCCTGGCGCTCGAGGGGCTCTCGCTGGCGGTCTTCGCGGCCACCGACGTGTTCCTCTTCTACGTCGTCTTCGAGGCGACGCTGATCCCGGCGTACTTCCTGATCGGCGGCTTCGGCCGCGAGGGCCGGGCGTTCGCCGCACTCAAGTTCCTCATGTACCAGCTCGGCGGCGGCCTCGTCATGCTCGCCTCGGTGATCGGCCTGTACGTCGTCTCCGCACAGGCCGGGCGCCCGTCGTACCTCCTCTCGGACCTCGCGAACCTCGACATGTCCACGAACGCCGAGCGCTGGCTCTTCGTGGGCTTCTTCATCGCCTTCGCGGTCAAGGCCCCGCTGTTCCCCGTGCACACGTGGCTGGCGGACACCACCGAGAAGGCCACGCCCGGCACCAGCGTGCTGCTGGTCTGCGTGCTCGACAAGATCGGCACGTTCGGGATGCTGCGCTTCTGCCTCGGGCTGTTCCCCGAGGCCTCCCAGTGGGCGACGCCGGTCGTGATCGTGCTCGCGCTGATCTCGATCGTCTACGGCGCGTTCATCGCGATCGGCCAGGACGACCTGCTGCGCCTGATCGGTCTCACCTCGCTCAGCCACTTCGGCTTCATCACGCTGGGCATCTTCGCGTTCAGCAGCCAGGGCGCGTCGGGCTCGATCCTCTACATGGTCAACCACGGCATCGGCACGGCCGCGCTGTTCCTGCTCGCGGGCTTCCTCATCAAGCGCCGCGGCACCTCGCTGATCAGCGAGATGCGCGGCGTCGAGCGGACGGCCCCGGTGCTCGCCGGGCTCTTCCTGGTCGCGGGTCTCGCGACCCTCGGACTGCCGGGCCTGAGCCAGTTCGTGTCCGAGATCCTGGTGCTGATCGCCGCGTTCGACCACGCCTGGTGGGCCGGTGCGATCGCGGTGAGCGGCATCGTGCTCGCCGCGGTCTACGTCCTCTGGGCCTACCAGCGGGTGTTCACGGGTCCGGACACCCCGGACGGACTCCCGGTCCGCGACCTCGACCGCCGCGAGACCGGCGCGGTCGCCCCGCTGATCGTGGCGCTGGTGGTCTTCGGCTTCTTCCCGATGCCACTGCTGAACGTCAGCAACCCCGCGGTCTACGACCTGCTGCAACACGTCGGCGTCAGTGACGACCCGCCCGTCGTGCCCGCCGCCGGGACCGACTCGCACGAGGAAGGCCAGCAGTGAACCCCCTCTTCGCGGACGCCGTCACCGCGTTCTCCAAGCCGCACATCGAGTACGCCCAGCTGTGGCCGCTGATCCTCGTGTTCGGCGTCGCCTGCCTGGGCGTCCTCGTCGAGGCGTTCCTGCCCCGTGAGCGTCGCTACCTCGTCCAGGTCGTCCTCACCGTCGCCGGCCTGGTCGGCGCGCTGGTCGGCGTCGGCTTCGTCGCGCACGGACTGGACTCGCTCGGCGGCGGTGCCGCCCGCGGCCTGATCGCCGCCGAGGGCACGATCGTCGTCGACGGCCCGACCGTCTTCCTCTGGGGGCTGATCCTGCTCTTCGCGATCGGCGGGGCGTTGCTCTTCGCCGAGCGCCGGCTCGAGGGCGGCGTCTCCGCGTTCGCCGGCCAGGCCGCCGCCCTGCCCGGCACCGAGGCCGAGCGCCAGGCGTCGACGCACGGCCTCGACCACACCGAGGTCTTCCCGTTGATGCTCTTCGCGGTCGGCGGCATGATGCTCTTCCCGGCCGCCAACGACCTGCTGACGATGTTCGTCGCACTCGAGGTCCTGTCGCTGCCGCTCTACCTCCTGTGCGGCCTGGCCCGCCGCCGCCGCCTGCTCAGCCAGGAGGCAGCGCTCAAGTACTTCATGCTCGGTGCCTTCTCCTCCGGCTTCTTCCTCTACGGCGTCGCCCTGATCTACGGGTTCGCCGGCTCGATGCAGCTCTCCGAGATCAACGAGGCGGTCCGCAACGACGTCGCCAACCAGGCGCTGCTGCTGATCGGCATGGGCATGCTCGCGGTGGGGCTGCTGTTCAAGGTCGGCGCCGCGCCGTTCCAGTCCTGGGTCCCGGACGTCTACCAGGGCGCCCCGACCGCGGTCACCGCGTTCATGGCGGCCGGCACCAAGATCGCGGCGTTCGGTGCCCTGCTTCGGCTCTTCTACGTGGCCTTCGGCTCCGACCGCTGGACCTGGCAGCCGATGTTCTGGGTGATCGCGGTGCTGACGATGGCCGTGGGCTCGGTGCTCGCCGTCGTGCAGACCGACGTCAAGCGGATGCTGGCCTACTCGTCGATCGCGCACACCGGCTTCCTGCTCACCGGCGTGCTCGGTGTGCAGAGCGCCTCCGAGCTGAGCGACGGCCAGGTGACGTCGCTCCAGGCAGTGCTGTTCTACCTCGCGACGTACGGCTTCGCGATGATCGGCGCCTTCGCGGTCGTGACGCTGGTGCGCGACGCCGGAGGCGAGTCGACGCAGTTCGCGCGCTGGGCCGGCCTCGGCCGGCGCTCCCCGATGCTGGGTGGCCTCTTCGCGTTCTTCCTGCTGTCGATGGCCGGGATCCCGCTGACGGCCGGCTTCATCGGCAAGTGGGCGGTCTTCACGGTCGCCCTGTCCGCCGGTGCCTGGCCGGTCGTGATCGCCGCCGTGCTGTTCAGCATCGTGTCGGTCTTCTTCTACGTGCGCGTGATCGTGCTGATGTTCTTCGTCGACGGTGAGGGCGAGCTCGCGTCGGTCACGCGGCCGTCCCTGCTCACCTCCGGCACCATCGCCGTCGGCGTCGCCGCGACCCTCCTGCTGGGTGTCGTGCCCGGCCCGGTTCTCACCCTGGCGGCCCATGCGGGAGAATTCATCAGGTGACCATCTCCCCGGCCCCGGACGGACTCGCGCTGCCCGTCACCGACGCGGCGCTCGCCGACCGGCTCCGTGCCCGGATGCAGTCCGTCGAGACGGCCCTCCAGGGGCACGTCCGCAGCCGGGCCGGCTTCGTCACCGAGGCCGCGAGCCACCTGATGGAGGCCGGCGGGAAGCGGTTCCGTCCGCTCCTCGTGCTGCTCGCGGCCGAGACCGGCGACCGGCCCGACTCCGACGAGGTGATCCGGGCGGCATGCGTCGTCGAGCTCACCCACCTGGCCTCGCTCTACCACGACGACGTCATGGACGAGGCCGAGCTGCGCCGCGGCGCGGCCTCGGCCAACGCCCGCTGGGATAACCACGTCGCCATCCTCACCGGCGACTTCCTGTTCTCGAAGTCCTCCGAGCTGACCGCCGACCTCGGCCCGGACGCCGTGCGGATCCAGGCCGAGACGTTCACCAGGCTGGTCGAGGGGCAGATCCTCGAGACCGTGAAGCCGGCCCCGGGCGAGGACCCTCTCGAGCACTACCTCGAGGTGGTCGCGGGCAAGACCGGCTCGCTGATCGCCGCGTCCGCGCGCTACGGCGCCCGCTTCGGTGGCGCCAGCCCCGAGGTCGAGGAGGCGCTCACGGCGTACGGCGAGATCGTGGGCTCGGCCTTCCAGCTCTCCGACGACATCCTCGACATCGCCTCCGACGCGGGGGAGTCGGGCAAGATGCCCGGCACCGATCTCCGCGAGGGCGTCCCCACGCTGCCCGTGCTGATGGCGCGCGCCTCGGGCGACCCCGCCGACGCGCGCCTGCACGCCCTGCTCGACGGTGACCTGAGCGACGACACCCGGCACGCCGAGGCTCTCGGCCTGCTGCGCGAGCACCGGGCGCTCGACGAGGCCCGTGCCTACGTCGTCGCGCGCGCCCAGGAGGCCAAGGCCCTGCTCGGCGCGCTCCCGGCCGGACCCGTCCGCGAGGCGCTCGAGGCCTTCGCCGACGTCGTTGCCGTCCGCTCCACCTGACCCTCTGCGGGGTTGAGTTGGGCCTTCACGGCACTCGACGAGGGACTCTATGCGGCGGAGGAGGCCGCCACGGCCAGCCGGAGCTGGCGGCGGCGGTGGTTGATCGCCTCGACGGTGAACAGCACGAGCGCGATCCAGACGAGCACGAAGCCGACCCAGCGGCCGGCGGGCATGTCCTCGTGGAACCACAGCACCCCCAGCGCGAACTGGAAGATCGGCGCGAGGTACTGCAGCAGCCCGAGGGAGACCATCGAGACCCGGGTCGCCGCGGCCCCGAAGCAGATCAGCGGCACCGCCGTCACGATGCCGGTGGTGACGAACAGCAGCGCGTGCCCGGTGCCGTGGGTCGCGAAGTTGGACCCGCCCGTGGCCACCAGGTAGCCGACGTACATGGCCGCGAAGGGTGCGATCAGGGCGGTCTCCAGGGTGAGGCTCTCGACCGCTCCGACGTTCGCCGTCTTCTTCGCGAGCCCGTAGGTGCCGAACGAGAAGGCCAGCACAAGCGCGACGTACGGCAGCCGGCCGTAGTCGAGGGCCAGGACTCCCACCGCACCCGTCGCGACGGCCATGGCGACCCACTGGAGGGGGCGTAGCCGCTCGCCCAGGAGGAGCACGCCCATCAGGACCGTGACGAGCGGGTTGATGAAGTAGCCCAGCGACGTCTCCACGACGCGGCCGTTGTTGACGCCCCAGATGTAGGTCGCCCAGTTGACCGTGATGACGACGGCCGCGACCGAGAGCAGCCCGAGCACCCGGCGGTCGGCGACCAGGGCCCGCAGCTGCGTCGTACGCCGGAGCGCGACGATCAGCACGCCCATCGTCAGGACGGACCAGAGGATGCGGTGCGCGAGGATCTCGATGGCGCCGGCCGGCTCCAGCAGCTTCCAGTAGAGGGGGAACGCACCCCACATCGAGTACGCCGCCACGCCGAGCAGCACTCCGCGTCGCGACTCTCCCACTGGGTCAGCATAGGGAGCGGTCAGGGGCTGTCCGAATTCAGGGGCCCCGAGTGTTTGGGGCCGGCCTCGGCAGGGCAGGGTTGCATCGTGCCCAACCACCATCACACGTCCCAAGGGGGAACCATGCGGATGCACCGCATCGTCACCGGCCTGGTCGCGTTCGCGCTGATCGCCTTCGTCCCGTTCGTCTCCACCAGCTCGGCCACGGCGGTCAAGGCCGGCGTCGGCGCCGACCGCTCGTCCGCCATCACCCAGGCACCCGCCCAGCGCGCCAAGCCGCACCGCAAGATCACCGACAAGATCGTGCAGAAGGGCTTGCACAAGCTGGTCTTCAAGGGTCACGTCCTCGGCAAGCCGACGTACGGCAAGAAGGTCGTGAAGATCCAGCGCAAGATCAGCAAGAGCGGCCACTGGAAGCTGTTCAAGAAGGTCAAGTCCACCAAGAAGGGCGGCGTCAAGACGCAGGTCCCCGCGGGTGGCCGCAACTGCAACTCCGCGACCGGCAACGGTGGCGGCTGCTGGTACTTCCGGGCCTTCACGCCGGCGACCAAGAGCTACGCCGCCAGCCACAGCTCCGGCAAGTACTTCACCTTCAAGTACTGATCCACCCGCTTAGCGACAGATTCGGCAGACTGCAGCGAAGGGCCCCCACCGTCGAGGTGGGGGCCCTTCGTGCGAGTGCGGGTGAGCCGGTGGCCGGTGCGGCGCTCAGACCACGGTCCAGGTGTCGCCGCCACCGATCAGGCCGGCGAGCCGTTGGGTCGGGGTGCCGGGGGCGGCTTCCCTGGCGGAGCTGATCTGGCCACGGGCCTGGTCGTCGTACGTCGGTCGCTCGACCTGGCGGAAGATCCCGATCGGGGACTGGTTGAGGTAGCCGGAGTCGGTGAGCCGGGAGATCGCGAAGGCCATCGTGGGGTCAGGGTTGTGCGCATCGTGGACGAGGAGGGCGTCGTGGCCCACGTCGGCGATCTCGGCGACCTTGACGCCGCCGGTGGCGGGGTCGCGGACCAGGCCCTTGGTCTGGTTGCCGGACTCGTCGAGCATGCCGAACCGGATGGGCTCGCCGTGCACGAGCGGGATGATCGCGTCGGCCATGGTGTCGTTGTTCTTGATCGCGTCGAACGCGCCGTCGTTGAAGATGGGGCAGTTCTGGTAGATCTCGACGAACGAGGGGCCGCGGTGGGCGGCGGCCGCCGAGAGCACCGAGGTGAGGTGCTTGCGGTCGGAGTCGATGGTGCGCGCCACGAACGAGCCCTCGGCGCCGAGCGCGAGCGACACCGGGTTGAAGGGGTGGTCGACCGAGCCCATCGGGGTCGACTTGGTGATCTTGCCGGCCTCGGAGGTGGGGGAGTACTGGCCCTTGGTCAGGCCGTAGATCCGGTTGTTGAACAGCAGGATCGTCATGTTCACGTTGCGGCGCAGGGCGTGGATCAGGTGGTTGCCGCCGATGGAGAGCGCGTCGCCGTCGCCGGTGACGACCCAGACCGAGAGGTCCTCGCGGGCGGTGGCGATGCCGGTCGCGATCGACGGTGCCCGGCCGTGGATCGAGTGCATGCCATAGGTGTCGAGGTAGTAGGGGAACCGTGAGGAGCAGCCGATGCCGGAGACGAAGACGATGTTCTCGCGGCGCAGGCCGAGCTGGGGCAGGAAGCCCTGGACGGCCTTCAGGACGGCGTAGTCACCGCAGCCGGGGCACCAGCGGACCTCCTGGTCGGAGGTGTACTCCTTGCCGGTCTGGGGCTCCTCGTTGGTCGGGACGCCCTCGACGCCCGAGCGCAGTCCGGGGAAGGGAAGCTCTTCGGTGCCAGTGGATGTGGGAGTCACTTGTTCGCCTCCTCGGCGACGGGAGTTGACGTGAGGTCGACGTCGATGCCCTCGGCCTCGGCGACCAGGTTGCCGATGGCCACGGCGAGGTCGGCCGCCTTCAGCGGGAGGCCGCGGACGTGGTTGTAGCCGACCGCGTCAACCAGGTAGCGGGCCCGGATCAGCATCGAGAGCTGACCGAGGTTCATCTCGGGGATCAGCACCTTGTCGTAGCGGGAGAGGATCTCGCCGAGGTCCTTGGGGAAGGGGTTCAGGTGCCGCAGGTGGACCTGGGCGACCCGGTAGCCGGCCTTGCGCACGCGGCGGCAGCCGGCACCGATCGGGCCGTACGTCGATCCCCAGCCCAGCACGAGGACCTTCGCCTCGCCGTCGGGGTCGTCGACCTCCAACGGGGGCAGCGAGTCGGCGATCCGGTCGACCTTGGCCTGGCGGGTGCGGACCATGAAGTCGTGGTTGGCCGGGTCGTAGGAGATGTTGCCGTGCCCGTCGCCCTTCTCCAGGCCGCCGATGCGGTGCTCGAGCCCGGGGGTGCCGGGGATCGCCCAGGGGCGCGCCAGCGTGGTCTCGTCGCGCAGGTAGGGCCAGAAGTCGGACTCGCCGTCCTGGAGGGCGTGGTTGGCCGCGGTCGCGAAGTCGGGGTCGATGGCGGGCAGGTCGTCGATGTCGGGGATCTTCCAGGGCTCCGAGCCGTTGGCGAGGTAGCCGTCGGAGAGCAGGAGCACCGGGGTGCGGTAGGTGACCGCGATCCGGGTGGCCTCGAGGACGGCGTCGAAGCAGTCGCCGGGTGACTGGGGCGCGACGATCGGCACGGGAGCCTCGCCGTTGCGGCCGAACATCGCCTGGAGCAGGTCGGCCTGCTCGGTCTTGGTGGGCAGTCCGGTCGAGGGTCCTCCGCGCTGGACGTCGATGACCAGGAGCGGGAGCTCGGTCATCACCGCCAGGCCGATGGCCTCGGACTTCAGGGCGATGCCCGGGCCCGACGTGGTGGTGACGCCCAGCGAGCCGGCGAAGGCGGCACCGATCGCGGCGCCGATGCCGGCGATCTCGTCCTCGGCCTGGAACGTCGTCACGCCGAACGACTTGTGCTTGGACAGCTCGTGGAGGATGTCGGAGGCCGGGGTGATCGGGTAGGAGCCCAGGAAGACCGGCAGCCCCGACTGCACGCTGGAGGCGACCAGGCCGTAGGACAGCGCCAGGTTGCCGGTGATGTTGCGGTAGGTGCCGGCCGCCATCGGGGCGGGCTTGATCTCGTAGGAGACCACGAAGGTCTCGGTGGTCTCACCGAAGTTCCAGCCGGCCTTGAAGGCCGTGATGTTGGCGT
Source organism: Nocardioides sp. (assembly GCA_025965295.1). GTDB lineage: Bacteria > Actinomycetota > Actinomycetes > Propionibacteriales > Nocardioidaceae > Nocardioides. The sequence continues at coordinate 3,012 of JAOPXF010000231.1, read as the reverse complement.
CGCGGATGTCGGCGACCTTGGCGAAGCGCTTGGTCAGGAACGCGATCGTCGACTCGATCGGGCGGCCGTACATCCAGGACAGCAGGCCGAGGGCGAACATGTTCTTCGCGCGGGCGGCGTCCTTGCGGGACAGGCCGAACTGCTTGACCGCCTCGACCGTCATCCCGGTGAGGTCCACGGTGTGCAGCGCGAACTCCGCGAGCGAGTCGTCCTCGAGGGGGTTGGCCGTGTACCCGGCCTTGGTCAGGTTGCGGGCGGTGAAGTCGTGGCTGTCGACGATGATCGTGGCGCCCTTGGGCAGGTCGCCGAGGTTGGCGCGCAGCGCGGCCGGGTTCATCGCGACCAGCACGTCGGGGGCGTCACCCGCCGTGAGGATGTCGTGGTCGGCGAAGTGGACCTGGAAGGACGAGACTCCCGGCAGCGTGCCCTGGGGTGCCCGGATCTCGGCGGGGAAGTTGGGCAGCGTCACCAGGTCGTTGCCGAACACCGCGGACTCCTGGGTGAAGCGGTCACCGGTCAGCTGCATCCCGTCGCCGGAGTCGCCCGCGAACCGGATGATGACCCGGTCGAGCTGCTTGACCTGCTTGGTCACCTCACGCACTTCCTTCTCGCTGCTGTCGGAGCGATCGCACCCCAGAGTACGGAGAAACTGGAACGCGTTCCACTTCTCCGCCTGGCGCCACCGCCGTACGACCTTCCACGATAGCGGCGCCCCGGTCGGTTCCGGACCGATCTCTCCGCTCGGACCGTGACGTACGCGACACGTCCGTCATTCGCGACAATGCGTACTCGAACTCTAAAGTCCAGTAGCATTCCCGACATTGACGAGAAACGTTCCGGTCTCCGGTGCGGGAAAGAGACACCATGAAGATGAACCTCAAGGCCGCAGCGGCAGCTTCTGTCGCTGGGGTGCTGGCCTTGACCGGCTGCTCCGCAAGCGGCAGCGGTGACACGAAGAACACGATCAGCGTGGTCGGCTACTCGGTCCTCGAGGCGGCCAACAAGCCGGTCTTCGCGGACCTCGAGGACACCACTGCGGGCAAGGACGCCGAGTTCAAGACGTCGTACGGCGCCTCCGGTGACCAGAGCCGCGCGGTCCAGGGCGGTCTCGACGCCGACATCGTGCACTTCTCGCTGGAGACCGACGTGACCCGTCTGGTCGACTCGGACATCGTCGACGCGAACTGGAAGGACACCCCCACCAACGGGATCGTCACCTCCTCCGTCGTCGTCTTCGTGGTCCGCAAGGGCAACCCCGACAACATCCAGACCTGGGACGACATCGTGAAGCCCGGGGTCGAGATCATCACGCCGAACCCCGGCTCGTCGGGCTCGGCGCGGTGGAACATCCTCGCCGGCTGGGCGCACATCGTCGGCAACGGCGGCTCCGAGGCCGACGCCAAGGCGTACCTCACCAAGCTCCTCAACAACACCATCGCGCTCCCGAGCAGCGGCCGGGACGCCACGACCTCCTTCACCGAGGGCAACGGCGACGTGCTGCTCTCCTACGAGAACGAGGCCATCCTGGCCAAGCAGAGCGGGGCCGACATCGACTACGTGCTCCCGCCGGACACGCTGAAGATCGAGAACCCCGCGACCGTGACCAAGGACGCGAGCCAGATCGCGAAGGACTTCCTGTCGTTCCTCACCACGCCCGAGGCCCAGGAGGACTACGCGCAGTCCGGCTTCCGACCGGTCGTCGACGGTGTCGACGTGGGCGAGGTCGAGGGTGCCAACGACCCGTCCGACCCGTTCCCGGCCCCGGAGAAGCTCTTCACCATCGACGACGACTTCGGTGGCTGGGCCGACGCCGCCAAGAAGTTCTTCAACGACGGTGAGGACGGCAACCCCCTCGGCATCGTTCATCAGCTGCAGGAGGACACCGGCAAGCAGGGCGATGAATGACCTCAGCAGTCCTCGATGTCGCCGTCAGCGACACGACCCGACCGCCGTCTCGCAAGGGGCGGCGGTCGGGTCGCGCTTCCACCCTGAGCAGGAGCTCCGGAATCGGCCTCGGCATCGCCATGGTCTGGTTCAGCCTGCTGGTGCTGATCCCGCTGGCCGCCCTGGTGGTCACGGCCTCCTCGGGTGGCTGGGATCAGTACTCCAGGACGTTGAGCAACCCCCAGACCTGGGCGGCCATCCGGCTGACCGTCGGTCAGGCGCTCCTCGTCACCGACCTGAACGTCGTCATGGGCACGGTCATCGCCTGGGTGCTGGTCCGCGACCGGTTCTGGGGCAAGGCCGTGCTCGACGTCATCATCGACATCCCGTTCGCGCTGCCGACGATCGTGGCCGGCCTGGTGCTGCTCTCGCTCTACGGCAAGAACAGCCCCCTCGGGCTGGAGTGGGCCAACACGGAGCGCTCGGTCACGCTGGCGCTCGCATTCGTCACGCTGCCGTTCGTGGTGCGGACCGTCCAGCCCGTCCTCGAGGAGCTCGAGGGCGACGTCGAGGAGGCCGCGGCATCCCTCGGCGCCAAGCGCCTGACGATCTTCCGCCGGATCATCCTGCCGAGCCTGGTGCCGGCCATCGCGGCGGGCGCGGCCCTCGCGTTCGCCCGGGCGATCTCGGAGTACGGCTCGCTCGTGCTGCTCAGCGGCAACCTCCCCTTCAGGACCGAGGTCGTGTCGGTCCGGGTGCTCACGTTCATCGAGAACGGCAACACCGCGGCGGCGGCAGCTCTTGCCTCCGTGATGCTGGCCGTCGCGTTGTTCGTGATCGTGGCCCTCGACCTCGTTCAGCGAAGGGTGGCCCGCCGTGGTTAGCGTCCCGCTCCCCGTGAAGTGGGCCCTGCGCCTGCTCGCGCTCGTCTACGTGTTCCTGCTCGTCGCCTGGCCGGTCGGCCTGGTCGTCCAGCACACCTTCGAGGACGGCCTCACGACGCTCCAGGACGCTCTCGCGGACCCGGATGTCGTCAACGCCCTGAAGCTCACCGTTCAGGTGGCCGTCTGGGCCGTCGTGATCAACCTCGTCTTCGGGGTCGGGATCTCGCTGCTCCTCGTGCGCTAC
>JAOPXF010000220.1 GCA_025965295.1 Nocardioides sp. | reverse complement strand
CGCGACCATCGCGACGACGGACGGGATCAGCTCGGGGCGGGTGGTCTCGATGTGGACCGGGCTGCCGTCGGGCTTGTAGAACGCGACCCGGTGGTAGGCACCCGGGTAGTCGCGGGCCTCGAGCTCGGCCTGCGCGACGGCGGTCTGGAACGTGACGTCCCAGAGGGTCGGCGCCTCCTGGAGGTAGGCCTCGCCGCGGGCGAAGTTGCGCAGGAAGGCGCGCTGGCTGACCGTCTGGGCCTTCGGCCCGATCGTCGTGTAGTGCTCCTTCCAGTCGACCGACAGGCCGAGGGTGCGCCACAGCTGCTCGAAGATCTCCTCGTCCTGCTCGACCAGGCGCTCGCAGAGCTCGACGAAGTTGGGCCGGCTGATCGGCACCTGCTTCTTGGGGTCGGGCTTCTCGGGCGGGGTGAAGTCGGCGTCGTAGGGCAGCGACGGGTCGCACCGGACGCCGAAGTAGTTCTGGACGCGGCGCTCGGTCGGCAGGCCGTTGTCGTCCCAGCCCATCGGGTAGAAGACGGTCATGCCGCGCATCCGCTGGAAGCGGGCGATCAGGTCGGTGTGGGTGTAGGAGAAGACGTGCCCGACGTGCAGGCTTCCGCTCACGGTCGGCGGCGGCGTGTCGATCGAGTAGATGTTCTCGCGCGGCTGCGTGCGGTCGAAGCGGTAGGTGTCGTCGGTCTTCCACTGCTTGCTCCAGGAGGCCTCGAGACCCTCGAGTGCAGGCTTGTCCGGTACGACGACGGCACGCTGGTCGGTGCTCGTCGCGTCGGGGGCCTGGTGCTGCGGGGTCTCGGTCATGACGAAATCCTAGGCTGCGGGCGGGTTCCTCCGAAAACGGGTTGTGTACCGCAGCCCCCGACTCCCTAGCCTTCGGCCATGAGCACCAGCTCCGGCGCCGTCCCGTACGTCCTCGAGTTCACCGAGGACCCCCGGTCGTTCCGCGACGCCGCGGGCGCGCACCTGGCGCTCGATCCCGTGCTGACCACCGTGGTCTCGACGGTCACCGACCGGGCGATCGTCGCCGACGCCCGCGGGGTCGCGCGGCCCGGCCACCCGCGGTGGTGGGTCACGGTGCGCCAGGGAGAGCGGGTGGAGCTGACCGAGCCGGAGATGGTCGAGCGGATCGAGGCCGGGCGGGTCTGGCTGTGGGAGGACGACGTCGGTGACGCGGTGCACCTGACCGCGTTCAACCCGCCGAGCTACGGGGTGGCGCGCGTCGGCCCCGTCTACACGCCGAGGGAGCGGCGGGGACGGGGCTTTGCGAGCGCCGCCGTCGCCGAGATCTCGCGGCGGCTGCAGGAGGACGCCTCGCGGGTCTGCCTCTTCACCAACCAGGCGAACCCGACCTCCAACAAGATGTATCAGGCGATCGGTTTCCGGCCGGTCGTCGACATGGCGAACCTCGTGGTCACCTCGGCGTAGTGGGGGTCCCTAGACTTGCCGCACGATGACCGACACCCCCGACGCCCCCGACGCACCGCGCCTCGCCCAGACCTTCGCCGAGGTCGAGGATGCCCTCCTGTCCCGCTGGCCCGAGACCAAGCTGGAGCCGTCGCTCGACCGGGTCCGCGCGTTCACCGAGCTGCTGGGTGACCCCCAGGCGTCGTACCCGCTCATCCACCTGACCGGCACCAAAGGCTAGACCTCGACGTCGCGGATGATCGACACGCTGCTGCGCGCGCTCGACCTGCGCACCGGCCGGTTCACCAGCCCGCACGTCGAGCGGATGAACGAGCGGATCTCGATCGACGGCGAGTCGCTCACCGACGAGGAGTTCGTGCGCGCCTTCAACGACGTCGCGCCGTACACCCACCTCGTGGACGAGAGCCAGGACCACCCGCTGTCGTTCTTCGAGACCGTGGTCGGGATGGCGTACGCTGCCTTCGCCGACGCCCCCGTCGACGTCGCCGTCGTCGAGGTGGGCATGGGTGGCTCGTGGGACGCGACCAACGTGGCCGACGCCCAGGTGGCTGTCGTGCTGCCGATCGCGGTCGACCACGCGCAGTACCTCGGTGACACGCCCGCGGACATCGCGGAGGAGAAGGCCGGGATCATCAAGCCCGGCACCTTCGCCGTGCTAGCCGAGCAGCGTCCCGAGGTCGCCGAGATCCTGGTCCGGCGCGCGGCGGAGGTCGGCGCCACCGTGGCCCGCGAGGGCGTGGAGTTCGGCGTTGCGTCCCGGGTGCCTGCGGTCGGTGGCCAGGTCGTGTCGCTCCAGGGCCTGCGGGCGCGCTACGACGACGTGTTCCTGCCCCTGTACGGCGCGCACCAGGCGCAGAACGCAGCGGTCGCACTGGCCGCTGTAGAAGCGTTCGCGGCCGCTGGTGAGCAGAGTCAGCCGCTCGACGAGGACCTGGTCCGGGCCGCGTTCGCCGAGGTCACCTCACCCGGACGCCTCGAGGTGATCCGCCGCAGCCCTACCGTGGTGCTCGACGCGGCCCACAACCCGCACGGCGCCGAGGCCCTGGCGGCCGCCCTGGACGACTCGTTCGCGTTCTCGCCGCTGATCGGCGTCATCGGTGTGATGGCCGACAAGGACCACGAGGCCCTCCTGGCCGCCCTCGAGCCGCAGCTGGCCCACGTGGTCTGCACCCAGAACTCCACCGCGCGCGCGCTGCCGGCCGCGGAGCTGGCGAAGACCGCGCGCGAGGTCTTCGGCGAGGACCGGGTGACGGTCGCGCCGCGGCTGGCCGAGGCGCTCGACCAGGCGACCGCGCTCGCCGAGGCCGGCGACGCCTTCGGTGACCCGCTCGGCGCGGGTGCGGTGCTGGTGACCGGCTCCGTCGTCACGGTGGGGGAGGCCCGCACCATGCTGACCCGTCGAGGGGAGCGGTGATGAGCGAGCCGACCGCCCCGACCCCGGCCGCTCCCGGGCGCTCGCCGCGCCGGGGCATGTGCGCCGCCGTCCTCTGCCTCGAGGCGATCACGCTCGGCCTGACCACGCCGGTGATGATCTCGGTCTCCGACATCGACACGGGCACCGCCCTGGGCATCGGGCTCGGCCTGATGGTCGTCTGCCTGCTGCTCGCCGGGATGCTGCGCGCCGAGTGGGCCTACGCCGTCGGCTGGGCCGTCCAGCTCGCCGCGGTGGCGCTCGGGCTGCTCGTGCCGCTGATGTTCTTCCTCGGTGCGCTCTTCGCGCTCCTCTGGGGAACGGCCTAC